>CAYVST010000026.1:0-42913 GCA_964454185.1 uncultured Alteromonas sp. | reverse complement strand
TGCTTACTGGCCAATTAATTGCGGTGGCAAGAGATGCTGAAGGCAATGTTGTCGATTCAACGCGGGTGCAAATACCGAGAGTACTGGATTACCTTTACACGCGCAATGAAAGCGATGCTGATGAAGCGCAGCTTGGTGTGAAATACAGTGATGGCTCGGTGACCGCCTCTGTGTGGGCGCCTACGGCGCAATCGGTAAACGTAAAGGTGTACAACAAAGCTAAGCAGTTGCAAAGCACAGCGCCAATGACGTTAGATAGCGCAACCGGTATTTGGCAATACACGGGCGAACAAGCAGAGCTAGACAGACAGTTTTACCGCTATGAACTTACTGTTTACCACCCGCTAACGCAAAACATCGAGGTAGTGGAAACAACAGATCCTTATTCTATTTCACTATCAACCAATGGACGCTTTACTCAATTTGTTAACCTTAACGATGCTGACTTGAAGCCATCGGGATGGGATGGGCATACCGTGCCGGCGGCGGGCGACCCGGAAGACATCATTATTTACGAAAGCCATATTCGTGACTTTAGTATTCTTGATGAGAGTACGAGCCCTGAAAACCGTGGTAAATATATGGCCTTTACCGAATCAAATTCGGTGCCTGTGCAGCATTTACAGTCATTACAGGATGCGGGGCTCACTCATTTCCACATGCTGCCCGCTAACGATATCGCTACCATACGCGAAGACGAAGAAAGCCGTGTAGACATTACTGACACCGTTGCAAGGTTGTGCAGTGTGAATGCCCAAGCACCGGTGTGTGGTGTGGAAGATGACAATTCAACGTTACTCGAGGTGCTCCAAAGTTATTCTCCTGAGACCACTCAGGCACAGGCATTGGTCGAGTCTATGCGTGCGTATGATGGTTTCAATTGGGGCTATGATCCGCACCACTTTGCCGCACCTGAAGGAAGTTATGCGACTGACCCAGATGGTGAGACGCGTATTGTAGAGATGCGAGCGATGAACCAAGCACTCCATGAGATGGGCTTACGCGTGGTGCTCGACGTTGTCTACAACCATACCGCTTCTTCAGGTCTGTTCGATAATTCGGTACTAGACAAAGTCGTACCTGGATATTATCAGCGTTTAAGCGAAACTACTGGGCGCATTGAAAATTCAACGTGTTGTGAAAACACAGCCACTGAACATGTCATGATGGCTAAGCTCATGAATGACTCGCTTGTAAGCTTTGCAGAACAGTTTGGTTTTGATTCTTTCCGCTTTGACCTAATGGGTCATATTCCAAAACAAGCTATTTTGGATGCGCGAGAAGCAGTGCGCGCTGTCGACCCAGATACCTACTTCTACGGTGAAGGATGGAACTTTGGTGAAGTGGTAAATAATCGTCGGTTCGAGCAAGCTGCGCAACTTAATATGGCGGGCTCAGAAATTGGCACCTTCTCTGATAGACAACGTGAAGCCGTGCGAAGTGCAGCGCTATTCAATCAAGGCGGTAGCTTGCACGACCAAGACACTATCAGAATTGGTCTAGTAGGTAATGTGGGTAGCTATCAATTTGTGGCGGCTGATGGCTCATACTTGTCGGCCTACGATTACAACTGGAATGGACAGCCTGCTGGATACAGCCAAGACCCTGCTGATACTGTGAACTATATCTCGAAGCACGACAACGAAGCCCTTTGGGATCAGCTGCAGTATGGGTTGCCTAGCGATATGACATTACAAGACCGCGTACGCGTTCAAAATGTGGCGCTTTCCATTCCATTGCTAAGTCAGGGTATCCCTTTCCTTCACATGGGCTCTGAATTGATCCGCTCCAAATCAATGGACCGCAACACCTATGATGCGGGTGATTGGTTTAATCGCGTCGATTTCACCAAAACGATGAGCAATTGGAATATTGGTTTACCGCTTGCGCAAGATAATCAAGCAAGGTGGGGAGAGATAAGCGGCGTGTCAGCAAACCCTAACTCGGCGTTTGGTGCACAAGATATTCAGTTAACGTCATCGCTGTTTACAGAATTCTTGAATGTACGTGCAACGAGTAAGCTATTTAGACTAACCAGTGCAGAAGACATTTCACAGCGTATTCGCTTCCACAATACGGGTGAAGGGCAAGTGCAAGGGCTTATTGTAATGAGCCTTGACGACGGTATTGGCTTAGATGATCTTGACCAGAATAACGACGCAATTGTTGTCATGTTTAACGGCACACAAAGTGCTCAAGATTTCTACATTGGCGATGCAACCGGTTTTGAGCTTCATGCTAATCAGCAAGCATCTGCGGATGAACGAGTGCAGAATGCTTCGTTTAATAACGGCACGTTTAGTGTACCTGCACTCACTACAGCAGTATTTGTGAAACCACAAAATGGCGAACAAGGTTTTGGTCTATCTGCATTACCGCCTTACGGTGATAGAACCGTGTATTTGCGTGGTGGCATGAACGCGTGGGATACCTCTTTGCCGCTAGAGTATGTGGGCAACGATGTTTATCGCATTGAAGTGAGTTTGCTAGAAGGAACCTATGAATTCAAACTTGCAGATGAAAACTTTGATGTAGCCAATATCGGTGGTGGGATTAGCGTTGGCGCGGGCCAGTCGGCCACGCTAACTAATGGCGGAAATAACCTGACGTTAAACATTATTAGCGACGGTGATTATACCTTTGAGCTAGATGCGGCTAACGATGCAAACCCCGTGCTTACCATTACCACGCAAGACCCAAATGCGGTGCCAGCACCTTATGGTGATACCACCATTTACGTGCGCGGTATTATGGGAGATTGGGGGACTTCTCGCCCAATGGCTTACGAAGGCGCCGGTATTTACTCAACAAGCTTTTCTGTTACCGCAGGAACCCATGAGTTTAAAGTGGCAGAAGCAAACTGGTCGTCGCCGAATTTGGGTAGTAATGGCGGGGCAATTAATGTTGGCGAGTCGCTTATATTACAACAAGGCGCAGGCAACATTCGACTAACGGTAGGTGAGTCGCAGACGTTACGTTTTGTGATAGATGCAAGCGATACTGGCGCGCCGGAAGTGAGCGTGGAAAGCATTCCTGAATAGTTAACAAGAGTAAACATTTTCCCGACGTAAAAAAGGGGCTTGGCGTAAACGCCAAGCCCCTTTTTTTAAATACAAGACTTATCTCGTTCAAATCAAAACAGAAAGACAAGGCATGATAGCAGTAATGGTAAATACCAAGCAGGGCTAACGCACGTCGAATAGGTTGCACAGCTGTTGACGGTTTTGGACCTCAAACTTATCAATTAAACGGTGAATGAAGGTCGATATGGTCGATGGCTTCACGCCGAGTTCAAACGCTATCTGCTTGTTTGTTTTGCCTGCTAATGTCAGTGTAAGCACCTGTTTTTCTCGCAGTGTTAGTGGCCGCGACGTTTGCTTTGCTTCTCTTAATATACGGTAGTGGTAATCGCCTATTTTGACTACATTGACGCATTCCATAATGCCGCAGAACTGCGTGTCTGTATCTTCAATCTCACAAATTTTACCGGTTTGTTCCGCGACCTCTTGTGCAAAAACTTCCATTTCCTTGGAATTCATTTTATGCCTCCGTTACCAGCTTAACGGCACGTAACAAGCTTACCCTGTCGTAAACACCAAACTTTTTATACAACCCAGATAATTGATTGGAAACAGTATTGACCGAACACCGCCTTTCACTTGCTATTCGTTTATTCGATAAACCCCTATTAAGTAGCACCAATATTTCTTTCTCTGCCGGCGTTACTGTTGCAGGGTTGTCTAGGTCCAAACGAAACAACAGCATAGCTTTTCCGTTAATTTTACAACTCAGCTTTTTAGGGTAAGTAAGCATATCAATTCCTTGTTGAGTTTTAACTATGCGTTAAGCACGGTGCGCCGAATGAACCTTCTGGTAGTCTGAAGGCGCAATGCCATGCCACGTTTTAAAAGCTCGAGAGAAGTTACTCGCATTTCTAAAGCCAAGTTTTTTTGCGGTCTCAAAGACACTGATATTCATTTGTAGACACTCATGAGCAACCTGTTTTCGGGCTTGCTCTAATAACTCTCTGTAGCTTGTATTTAGCGTATCGAGTTTACGCTGAAGTGTGCGCACACTAATTCCTAATTTATCTGCAATCTGTGTTTGTGTTGGGGTCTGCGGAAAATGTCCGATGATAAGGTCGAGCACACGCTCGGTAAGGTTAGATTCCAATAACGTATCCATTGAATTATTTAATATCGCTTCGACCTTAGTATTGTTCATACAATACGGCGACGTTGACTGCGCAGAAAAGTCAATTTGAATGGCATACTCTTCGGAACTAAACAGGATTGGAGCGCCAAAGACTGATTTGTAGTACTGACAAGGTTTGACGTCATCAAAAGGGATCTCGATAGACTGAATCAAATGATTTAATGGCCCAAACTCGCGTATTAATGTAACCACCCAGCTAAGAATGGTGTCGGCTAGATATCTCTGATTTTGTGTGTTTGGAGTATGGTGGTCGAAACGTATTTTAAGACGGGTCTGTTTACGTTTGTTAGTAAATTCTAAATTTAGGCTTTCGCTAACAAAAGACTGATAGCGTATGAGCTTATTTATTCCATCATTGAGGTCATTCGACATCAGCATGATAAGGCTTAATGGGAACATGGCACGAATGGTGAGAAGTTCGCCAGCGATAATCCCAAAGTCTTCACGTGCGTGCTTTTTGGCAAGTTTCCCAAACATTGCCTGGCATGATTGAAATGTCGTGGCTTCATCCATGAAACAGCCGGATTCGGCAGAATGATCGTTTTGCAAAATCCTCGAGGCTTCAATACCAGCGCTCACCACAGCGGGGTGAATCTGGTGTTCCGTATGCAACCTAATTACCTTTTGATCCATGTCTTCCATAATAACAAGGCTTAAAATAAAAACTCGTAGCTAAACTATATGCGCTTATTTCACTGCTAGGTTCATTCAATATACGCCATAACACAGCAAATGGCGCGTTTTGCCTTATTCTCGAACAATTCACTATATGGTTATTTCCTCAATCGACTAAAAATAAATGGCCTTGTCATTATTTCTATAGCTAAAAGCGAAGGAGATTATTTGGTTTGGCACCACTAAATCATTAAAGAGGAACTCAATATGGCTACAGCGAATGAAATTGTGAATCCGCAAATAACTGACGCGGTAACGCAAACCAACGTCAAAATTTTGGGTGATGCCCCCGGAATGGCGATGGGTAGTTTGTATCAAGCAACAGCACAAGCACTAGCGAATGCAGCGCACAATGCTACATCTGCTCAGCAAAACTCAAACACAATTCTACAGGCTACCACCACACAAGGCGTTGCTTTGCTCTACGGTGTTGACACCAGTGCAACAGCAGTTGGTATAGCAAAAATTCTCGCAAGCAATAGCTAAGCGAAAGCTAAGTGATAGAAATCGTTATTAAACAGGAAGATATCCATGGCAAATGTAAATGAGATAGTAAATCCACAAATTACCGATGCGGTAACGCAAGCTAACGTGAAAGTGCTAGGCGATGCGCCGGGTATGGCAATGGGAAGCTTGTATCAAGCTACAGGGCAGGCGTTAAGCAATGCTGCCCACAACGCGACGAGTGCAGCTCAAAATAGTGGCACGGTGTTACAAGCTACAACTACGCAAGGCGTTGCGCTGTTGTACGGCGTTGATACGGCTGCGGCCGCAGTTGGTATTTCTGAAATACTAAAATCTGGCTCATCCTCATACGGTGGTTAGCAAGCTAACCTCGCGACAACGAGTTAGGGGGCAACATGGCGAAGAATAAAGCGTCAACAACACGTCAGGGTGTAGAGGTCGACGAGATCATGGTTGATGATAACGGCGACATTATTGAAGTCTCTGTTGAGGTGGATGCTGAAAGCGATGAACAAGAGCGTCAATGCTCCGAAGACGATGTTCAACAGCCCGCTGTCATCATTGATGATTTGGGCAACTTGGCTATGTCCCCTGATTTTTCGAATGCGCAAACACTTGAAGCGGTATCACAGGCGTTAGCAAATAGTGCGCTTCAAGCGACAGTGTTTCAACAAAACCAAACGTCTATCAATACCAGTGAAGCGGTACAGGCAGTTAATTTGTTGCTATCAGGGTCCTTCAATAGCGCAGTAAAACGGCCATACGTAGCGCATTCAATAGTGCAGTCGGTGCGTATGCCCAAAACAAAGCGCATAACACAACGTCAGGTACACGCGGTTCAAATAGTTGAACATTTTTCTAAACCCAAACTATCAAATGGGAAGCACTAGTATGGCCGAACAAAAAGTAAACCCACAAGTTGTTGATGCAATCACGCTTACCAACGCAGCAAATCTTGGAGAAACCGCCTCTATGTCTATGGGCATGTTTTTCCAACTTGAAGCTCAAGCTTTTGGTATGGGAATGCAAAATGCCGTTACCTCTCAACAAGGCTATCAACAAATCAGTCAGGCTGTGGTGAGCGTCGCATGTTCCAAGATTATGGATGCGGCGGGTAAATCGTCACAGTAAAAAACAATGAGCAATTGGTTTTTTAAAAAGCTATCTGGCGCATCTTTCTCTTCAAATGGCAGTGGGTCAGAGAAAAATGAAGACCAAAATCAGCAAAAGGGGGAGAAAATTATGAGCAATGATGACAGTGGGGATACCCCAAAAGACAGCGGTATGGCTGCGCTTCCCAACAATAGTGTTGCGAATATAACGATGGATGAAGCAAGTAAGGTCAGTATAGATGTTTCTGTAAAAGAAAATACAGGCCAAAGCTTGATGAAGAACGCTATAGCGCAATGTAAGGCAATAGCGGGTCAAGATGCAGTGCACTTTTTGGGGCAAACGGAAACCGTATCAAATACCGCTATTGCCGTATTAACACAAATTCTTGTAGCTAATTACGAAGATGCAGCGACGGTTAAAAACTGCTCGGATGCCATTGCCAAAATCACAGAAAACTTAACTACGGTAGCGTCTGCTTATCAAACGGCAACCAAGAACATTGCAACGGGTTTAGAGGCGCTGGAAGGCAAAAGTAGTAGTAACTAACCACACGACATGAATGGAGTTTCAAATGAAAAGAGCTTATATCGCACTGCTCTCGGCGTTCAATGATGCGCCTTGTGTTTTGTTAGCACAAACTAATATTTACTTGCCGCCTCATCAGCGCTTTTCATTTGCGACTATTGCCAGAAATGCAATGCAATTCGTACTGCCGCACTGCTTGGTCAAAGGTGATAGTGATATAGAGGCTCAGTTGCTTCAGGAAGTAGAACTTTCTCTTGGTCTCAAGTTATCACCGGGAAAACTTCACGTGCTGGCGCAAAACAAAGATTTTGCTGCTTATGCCACGCAATTACCGCCGAACTTTGATCTGACACCCATTAATGCCGGGTTTGAAACAATGAGCTTTGGTTCGGCGCGTTTTCATCAGGCTGGCTTTTACCGTTTAGAAGATGCTTTTTCACAACTGGGAAACAAAGAACAGTTCCACAGTGAAGGGTGGGTGCTTACGCAAACAGAAAGAGCAATAGCAGCAGGCTTTAGCGAGCAGTTTATAAACCAGCGAGTGAACACGCCTCACGAAATTTTTGTTTGGATATTAGCAAAACTTATCGCGAGTAATTTCTTAGATAGCGCCGAACGAAGCCTGACTAATGTGCTAGATAGTGCCTCAGATAAGAAAGGAAGTTAACACACATGGCTGACACAGAGTTTTTGACCAAGCAGCGGGAAATTATGGATAGCCTTCTTGCTGAATCAAACAAGACCTTAGATGCGTTGGCCTCTGCTCAACTCGCCATGAGCAAACAAAAAATTGCGCCGTCTCCTGACTTAAATGCGAAGTCTCAACAAGAATGGTTACGTGCTGAGGGCGCAAAGCTCAACGATCAAATGAGTCAAAAAGTGAGGGCGTTGATTTCAAAAGAGTCAAAGGATTTGGAAAAGGATGCGTTAAATGCAACGCAGAAGATTAGCCAACTGTTAAAGAAAACATAATGAGGTGATTCATGAGTGGGTTCTTAGAAAGAAGTTCAACTCAAGCAATTTTGCAGGAAAGCAGCTTTATCGGCTCGTCGTTACGCCATGTTCAAGAGTATTTACGCATTTACTCTCAATACAATCAGTTGGAAAGGCCGTTAACGTTGTTTTACGCGATAGACCGCATTCGAAACATTGTTAATAACGACATTCCTTTTCGTTCGACATCAAAAAAATTATTCGCCGCTTTCAAACCAGAAGTGAACAGTGAGTATGCCTTGTTAAAACCCATCGCGGTGAACTGCGCCAAGAATGCTCAGGAATACCGAGACGACAGCATCGGCATTATAGGACAGTATTGTCTTGGGCAGCTTGGTCAAATTTATGCTGAAGAAAACTGGGTTGAGAACTTTAACGAGTTCGAGAACAAAGCACTACTTATACTCATATCCAGTGGCGACGTAACGACTGAAAGGGCGCTAGAAGTGCGTACAGAAGTAGTTAGGCAGCTAAACCTTTTGTTTGCCACTGGTGCTAACAATCGAGGCGAAGGGTACTCCACGTTTCAATTTACCGGTTACAGCGGAGGGTTCAGCTTTGCACTGGATTTCGGCAAATTAGTTGCACCTGCTGGGTTTACTGCCGAAGTTAAAGTGAAAACTCAGGGCGTATTGGCAAACAGTAGGATGTTGCTGGTAGATAGGCTGAACGCACAGGGCATTGATAGCGTGCAAAGCTCGGGAGGACATTCAATTTACTGCTTGCTCGATTTGGTGGGAACGCAAGCCAAATTTAGTGCCGGTATAAGCGCCACGGTTGGGTTAAGTGCTGAAATTCCCGGGCTTGATAATTTGCCGCAAACGATGGATTTAGCCACTTTGTCGATGGAAGCTAGCGCGTCGGTTAGCGCTGAAGCAAACACTAATATTATGATGCTTACTGGCTATGAAAAAACACCGTTTTACTACAACAGAATAGAAGACTTAAGCCCAACGCTGGTTGATAAATTGGGGCTGCAGCTTAGCAGTGAAGATACGCTTACCTCGGCGGACAATTTTGTTAATTTGTGGTCTACGGGGTTTGACTATGGGTTACAGGGCGGTGTCGCGCTAGAAGGAAAGATTGCGTGCGGTAATATGTCTGCCGGTGCAAGTGCCAGCGCAACGCTATCGTTAAAAGGTGAATCTAAACAAACGCAATATCGATACCAAGTACAAACTAACGAATCGCAAACCGGGTCTGAGCATACCAAAACGCAAGACACGAGCATTGTATACAAGCAAGCTGGCATTAATGCCCAGGCAAGTGCCGAAGTGTTCGGTGAATTCGGCACGTTTAAGCGCTCTGCATCGAAAGAAGTAGAAAGTGATTTAACCCCAAGCAGCTTAGTGGTTAACAATGGGTTGCTATATAGCTCGTCTGTTGTGTTGTGGCAAACGCCTGTTGGGTCGACCACAACCGCTAAATGCCAGCCAGGTAGCGGCTACATAGTTGGCCATTCTATGGGGTTTGGTGTTCTTCAATCGTTAGCGAACCCTAATGTTTTAAAAGGTGCTGACAAACTTATCGCGCAACTTGCCGGGGTGCTTCATGTGACAACCGAGCAGCTTACGCAGTTTTTCAAATCATCCGCCTATACCTTGTTCGCAACCGACGTATTTGTAGGTGTGAACGAATCGATTGGTGCGGCTTTTTTAGAGGCGTCTTTCAGTGCACCAAAAGACGCGCAAGTTAGTGTTACAAAAGGCGAGTTAGATGCTGATATTCGCCATCAGGTAGAAGGTAGCTGGGCCACCAGTGATAACCTAGAGTCAATTCGGGTTGTGTTGTTCAAACAAGATGAAAAGTCGAGTGGTTTTATTAAGTCTTTGGGTCTGTCGATTGGACCCGTTAAAATTGGCTTTGATATTGGTAAGGTTGAAGATGCGGGAAGCCATGAAACAATTGATTTGTTCAATTACTGGTTCAACGATGCAGCGGTACTCAATGACACAGCCATTACAGACGATTGGAAAGACAAAATTGTTGTTAGACCGAAAGTATTGGCGTGATTGAAGTGAATAGACAGTGATAATTGCGTACATTGAGAAAACGCTTTGTTAAACGTTGTTTTAATTGCTCTTCGTAAAGCCAAGTAAAATTTGGCTAGAAGAATCATTACGTTCCTTTTGTTATATTTTGATTAAATTGTATCCAAGTGGTTATCAAGTTGTTACGTTATTCTATACTTGATTGGTAGGTGTTCAACGATTAGGGATAACATATGAACGTTCTTCGCTTGGTTTTGCTTTTTGTCATATTACGTAGTTCTTCATTATTTGCTGTAGAGACCGAGGTTAGCCCCGACACTAACACTCATCCGATTACACTTGATAAGTTAGGGGCACCAGCGTTTTCTTCGTCAACCTATATTGGTGGTGTCACTAATCAATATAACCATTCTGACAGTGCGCAGCCTCGGACCTACCTTATTGAGTTGTACGACCCTTCCCTAAGTCAATATGAAAGTACGTTGATGCATTCCAGAAGCCGAGATTCGGCGCTGCAATTAGCAAAAAAACACGTAGCTAAAGTGAAAATAAACCAAGCTCTTGCGCTTGATGAAATGCGTGGGAAAAGCCTTATTTCGAATGTTGTTAAGCAACATCACACGTTAGTCAATGTGTTGGTTGTCGAAAGTACAGTAGATAAAATTGCTGCACTAAAAAATATGCCGCAAGTTAAAAATGTGTATGAGGAAAAGGTATATAAAAAAGCACTGAGTGAGAGTGTCAGTATCGTCAGAGCTCCCGAGGTTTGGGCATTAAGTGGTTCGCAAGGCTTACCCGTTGAAGGTAGTAATATTGATGTTGCCATCATCGATACGGGTATTGACTATACACATCCAGCGCTTGGAGGCTGCTTTGGTGAAGGTTGTAGAGTTGTTGACGGCTATGATTTTGTTAATGGCGATGACGACCCAATTGATGACGATGGCCACGGCACCCATGTTGCAGGTATTGTTGGAGCTTCATCGGATACGCTTCGAGGCGTTGCTCCTCAAGTGCGCCTTCACGCCTATAAAGTTTTAGACAACTTTGGAACGGGGGTTTCCTCAGACATTATTGCGTCGTTAGAATACGCGTTAGACCCTGACGGCAACCCCGACACAGATGACAAAGTCGATATTATCAATATGAGCCTAGGCGGACCTGGCGCAAGCGACGACTTGTTATCGACAGCTGTAAATAACGTAGTAAATTCAGGTGTTGTGGTTGTTGTGGCGGCGGGCAACGGTGGCGCTTACGGCGATATTGCCAATACCTCGCCAGCATCTGCAGAGCTTGCCATTACCGTTGCCTCTAGCGATAAATCAGATCTCATATCACCTTTTAGTTCGCGAGGGCCAATGCGTGGTGCAGGTTTCTTAAAACCTGAAATTACGGCGCCAGGGTCAGGCATTGTTTCAACTTTTCTAAATGGCGAAACCATCAGCTTTGATGGCACCAGTATGGCGGCGCCACATGTCGCTGGTGCGGCAGCACTATTAAAACAACTTTATCCGAATATTACCCCAGCCGAAATAAAGAGTAAGCTAGCATCTGGAGCTATAAGTCTTAATGAAGACCCTGCCACTCAAGGGGCTGGTCGCCTTGACCTTATTGCATCTTTGGATACGTCTTTAGAAGCTAGTATTGTCGGTTTGGATTTTGGGCGTGTAGACGATACTGCAACCGAGTGGGAAAAGGTATTGTCATTTGATCTTATCAATACCTCGGATTCTCAAATTACAATTACGGAAATAGCAGTCAATGACGTGGTAGAGAATTTTACATTTACACTTCCAGAGATGCCTTTAGTGATTCCTGCCGAGTCCTCTCAAACCATTGAGGTAACGTTATCTGTTGCGGATGTAACCAGTTTACTTTTCCCATCAGAAGCCTCTATGAGCTATTTTGGCAGTGTCACCTTTCTATCTTCTTCGGAGAATTTACAGCTACCTATTTCCGTAGAGCATTCCAAACGCGTTGAGGTGACAAATACCGCACCGGGCAGCGTATCCCTTAGCCTCTCTCCAACCGATTTCAGTGGCATTGGCATTTTTACAGCGATACCCGCCGAAAGCAGCCTTGAGGTTTTTGTTCCTCCAGCGAATTTCGAGGGGGTTATTCTTTTCGATGTGTTACCAGCAGAACACTTCGCTGCTGCGACTGATTTACCAGAAGATGCTCGCGTGTTTGCGCACGGTATTGTGCAACTCGACAGTGCGGACACAAACAGCTTAACTATCTCGCTTGATGCATTTGACACTTTTTATGCCACAGAATCGATTATTGATGGCGACAATAACACGCTGGTATCTGGCGAAGACTACCAACACTGGATAACGGACAGCACCATTACCTATGGTGATTTTAATTCCTCAAGTTTATCTGCCAGAGGGGCTGAAAATCTCTATTTTGCAGTAGGCAATATTCAAGACACCACCATAGTGTCTTTTGACAATGTAACGCTATTAACACCAGAAGATCGCTCTGATGTGCTTAATGAACTCGTAGTATCGCACTATCGCTCTGAACCAGGCATTAAAGAATCTCAACGTATTAATGCTTCACTCGCTTTGTCTAGCCCGGTTCGATTAGATTTTCCTTCACGTTATTTAGCCAATGATGAGCGCTATGTATTCGGGTTTTACACTGACTCTTTTATTCGAAGTTCAACGCTGTTTAGTTCGACGAGAACGCTGTGGGATGTTCTGTGGGTTGATGGCTACAACGATGATGGTGCTATAGAGCTCGGGATAGAGCAGGTTAATGAAGATTTTAGTACCGATACCATTGTGACAACTGGCTACATAAATATTGCTGACAGCGGTGAGTTGCAAAAACTAAACAATAACAATGTAAGCTTTCTTAGTGTCGATACCGATAGCTTATCACTTGTCGGTGGGCAAACTTTTTGGATGCCACAAATACTGCCCGGTGAGACTGAACTGGACATTTATACCTTCAATAATACCAATTTAGTCGGTAACTACTTTAGCGATTTTATGAGTAACCGCTATGACACGGGTGTAAATGGCGAGTTCGCTTGGTTATGCGGTGATACCAAGGTGACGGAGTTTGAATTAGGCAAGAATAAACAACGACCCACCATGCTAGAGGAAAACTGCGAAAATCTAAGTATTGAAGTCACGTTTGACACTTGGCTTGAAGGCACCCTTTACCAATCCACGTTATCGCAGTCGATTGAACAGCCCAACGATGTTTTTGTTCCCGCATTGTTTGAAGTTAACCTTTTGCAAATAGGGGGGCTTGCTACTACCCCAACATTGAACAAAATAGACACCGCGGTGCAAATTACCTTGGAAACTGCTCTCGTTGACTCAGTTCTCATTGAATGGGCGCTGAATGATGAAGAATGGCAAGCACTGGCCCATTTTGTCGACCCATATGATGAAGGCGTAATTCATTTTGGCTCAGATGTATCGAGAGTTGTAGCACCATTACCTCAAACTCCCGGGCGTAATGAAATGTCGCTGCGCATTACCTACGGCGATTCAACACGCCCCGCCATACAAACGCTCAATCACTTTGCTCTGTTTGGTTTAGATGCTGGAGAAGACAGTGATGCCGATAATGACGGTATTGAAAATGCCGCTGATCTTGATAATGACAATGATGGCTTCAATGATGATGAAGATGCCTTTCCCTACGATGCTAGCGAATGGCTTGATTCTGATACCGATGGATTAGGTGACAACCGAGATACTGATGATGACAATGATGGTGTGCTCGACACGGTAGATGCATTCCCATTAGATCCAAATGAGCAAATTGACACCGACGGCGATGGCCTTGGCAATAATGCCGACCCTGATGACGACGGTGATGGGGTAGGTGATGACAGTGATGCTTTCCCTCTGGATCCAAGCGAAAGTGTAGACACTGATGGTGATGGAATTGGTAACAATGCCGACACAGATGATGACAACGATGGCACCCCTGACAGTCAGGATGCTTTCCCGCTTGACCCTGCGCGATCGCAAATACCAGTGACACCTACACCAACACCTGATACAAGTGGTGGCGGTGGTTCATTACACACTGCATTGTATTTTTTGTTGTTGACGGTGCTTTGGCGACGTAACAAGTATGCTGAAATCTGATGTTGAGTCGGTCAACATCGATTAGCTCGAACAAAGCGCTTATAGTCAGTTAAATAGCCTTCTAGCTTAGAGAGTGGTCACAAGGAAAGTTTCTTAATGGCTATTTTTGATAGCCTTCTCGTGTGTCACAATGATATGGAGTAAAGAGTAGATAAAAACCTAAACTCTGGAATATTTCTTAACCAATATTTAACCGATTTATGAGAAGTGATTGATGGATGTGAAGGTAATAGCTGCACTAATTGGTGTCAGCGGAATAGTTGTTGCGGCATGTTTAAGCGCTTTTGGGTACTTCTGGAAGACGATGTTAGAAGCAAAACGCTCATATAGAAAGTCGCTTTATTTGCTGCTTGAAATTCAGCATTCTATTTACTCTACGCTGTTCGATCCCAAGGCAGCAACCGATGAATACTATGAACATTATGCCAACAGGCTAAAAGCAAAAGGGGTTGAAATCAACAAGGGACAAATCGAAGGCGAGTTATATAATCTAGTCCTTAACCACTTTAAGTCTCTGGTAGAGACACAAAAGACTGACATTCAACAACGTCTTTTAGAACCTTTTGAACAATCATTAATGGAGTTAGCAACAGTAAATCCGGTCTTGGCTTATAGGTTAAGAGGGAGAGAAAATATTGCCAAGATCGTATCAATAACAAAGGATTACTTCGATAAAATAGACAAAGAGATCAGCAAGAAAGTTGATCGAGCCGATGAAAAAGCTTTCCTAAATGGTCATTTTAAGAGGTTAATAAGCGAAGTTTTGGTCAAGGTCAAGAATTCAATAGACGAAGATGTAAAGTTATTAGCAAAGAGCTGCGGGCGCAGAGATTATGCAGAGGTTAAGCGAAATTCAGAGTCGAAATTTGTTAAAATTAAAAACTATGATTTCTCTGAACTTGATGATTACATCGATAGTTTTCTAGCCGAGGCAGAAAAACAAGTTCACAAACAAAACTGAATTTGTTCTCTATGCTTCCTATATGTTTCGTTTCATTTCTGACAGTGCCGCGTTTATCCAAAGGTCGGAATATTTGGTTATACCGATATACCCTTTAACTTTAAACGCAATCATGGTGAAGAAAACAATGCATCGTTACTTGCTTGCGAAAAGGTGAAAAATTGGAATGTGAACTGCATAGCTGGAAACTGGACAGCTCACTTGTGTAGAAATAAATATTAAGTGAGTTTTAGAGCTACAAAAGCCCTCTCTTCTCTAGTTCTTTTTTGACATCCGCTTTGTTTGCTTCAGTAGCAAAGTACGGTTGTCTATCTTCTCTATGTAAGTACCTCCATGCATTTTGTAGTTCTTCGTCTGTCATATCTTTCAAGTCTTTAACAGCCATGTCGCCTCCTTTGACTGAGTTTCATATGGTTCGCCCTTCAGTTTAGCAAAGCCTTTATAGATATCCAAACACCTCAAAATAGTGCTTTCTAAGTAAATAGTTTGGACTATTAGAGCCAATAAAACTGATAAAGTGAGAAAGTTATATTCTGGTGAGAACATCTCTTTTCACTTCATCATTAATAGAATCATGGCAGCCTAAAAAATGATATAGACGTAGGTAATACAGAGGCTGCAAGAAGAGTTGAAGCATGGGTAAGCTGTTAGAGAACAAAACAGTTTCAACAGTTAGGTAATACATCGGTTACCGTATGGCGTGAAATGCGACGATTGAAAAAAGTCGAAAAAGAAAGTGAACAGTTCTAAGCCATTCACAAAGCAGCTGATGAAGGTAATTGGGCTGAGTTTGTTACCAACATGGGCGGTGTAATGTGTAAGCGCGATGAAATGGCAATACGCCCCTATTACGACATCACGATAGATTCAGACACAGGTAAAAATAAAAGGGCTTAAATATGAAGGTAAAGAAATCATCACGCGTGAGCATTCATGGCGCATTGAACGCAGACAGGAAAAAGCCGCTTAGGGCTTTTTCGCTTTTACTTGGAGTTCTGTAAATAAGTGTACTAGAGAGAAATATCGCTTATATATTTCCCTAAACCAGAGCGCTTTGAAATTCGACGTAAAATCTTATTAGCGGTAATGTGTGAAACGATTTTTGTATCAGGGAAATACGCTGTATATATACAAATGAGCCTTAAAAGGGCAAAGTCAGTGAAATATATTAAAGTCTGGTAATATTTTTCCCTTGTTTGTTCATCAAAGCCTTCAGAGTCAGATAAATGTTCTTCTATGATTTTACATATTACGTAGAAAATTCGTGCTGCGTTGAACAAACTTCCATGAGTATCAATCTTTGAAATAACGCTGTGAACATGTGGTCTCGCTGCGCCTCGGCTTTTCAAGTGAACAATAAGATCATCTAAATTGTTTGCTGATGCAACACCGTCCACTTTGGAGTTTTCGAAAACTAGGTAAAAACTGTCGAAGTTCTTCTTCTGTGAAGAGACCATATTGAAGAAGTGTGACTCAAAAGTCTTAAGCTTATCTTGTTGTTTTGTTCTTTCTATTTCATCCTCGAGTGATTTTGAGGACTTTCGTTGAAGCTCGAGAGTTTTTATAAGTAAAACTACAGACAAAAAACTAAGTAGGGGACCCAGCGTTCCCCCCACGTATCCACCAAAGTTATTCCAGTCTTGTAGTTCATCCGAAATACTTTGAGTATGAAAGTTTAAAACAAATGAAAAGATGACTAGCAGAAATGCTAGTACGATCATAACCCATAGACTTTTACTGCTCATCAACTATGCCTGATATCAAAAGTTTGACTATTTTTTGATTTCTTAAGGTCAACTTCTTTGCATTCACTCTCATATACAGCCAACAATCCTCATTGAGAACAGTATTTTGATCTAGGTTTTTTGAGACAGCTTTTTTTATTTCAACTCTTACTAACTTTATACCGCTTGAAAAACTAAATGCGACGGTATTGCTATGTCCTTCAATAATGAGTCTTCCATTGCCCGTAAGATGGTTGAAACGAGTAATAACAACACTAAACTCGTGGTCCACATTTGTTAGTCTAGTTGGTCTCAACATTAAAGCTGTATCTTCGTTTAAAGATACGATATCAGTTTTTCCGCCCTCAATCCGATGTTGAAGAGTGATATCATATCCATAAGCTTCTGTAACCTTGTGTAGGTCTTTCATTGGGTTTCGAATGTGTGCGATCAGGTCCTCATGAATGTCACTTAATCTATCTACAATTTGGCTAGCTCGTCTCGATAACTTTGGAGGCTCCTGATATAGCGACTCTTGGACGTAAAACTGTATAACCTCACAGAAAGTTTTTTTACCAATGTCATTGAGCTTTCTTACCAACTCTTCGCCTTTTACACGGATAACGAAATTTTGACCGAAGGATGATTCGAAGTTTCTTTGTAAATCAGCTCTTATTGGGTTAGAAGTTTGTCTTTTTTCCACTATCCCTTCATCAAGAGCAGCGTCTGCTAACCTAGTTATTAGCGTTGAAGCTCCTATGAATGTCGTTGAACCATGCATCATGTCTAGCTCGTGTCCAGGCGTACTAATCACAAGGGCCATTTGAATCGAGTCCTCGAGTTGATCATTGCTCATTATTTACTTCCTTTTAAATATAATATCTTTCGTGACTTTTTAATTCGCCTGTACTTAGTAACAGATCTTGTTTCCAATTCCAATATTCAATCTATTTTGTTCCAATTCGGCAAACATTAAAAGAGAGAATATCTTAGCGAGAAAACTAGGGGGGCTATCTAAAAGTAGCTTCCCAACTGTGAATGATGCTTGCACGTAGAGGTTCTATTTGTTTATACAAAGAGAAATAAAACGAAGAAGTCTAAACGCTACAAATTTGCTATAAAAAGCAAGATGATAAAGAATGTTGGTGGTCACTTGCCTTGAAGACTAGGAAAAATGGTGGCCCCACCCTGACTTGAACAGGGGACCTGCCGATTATGAGTCGGATGCTCTAACCAACTGAGCTATAGGGCCATTTAGAATAGATGCGTTGAAATTGTTAAACATAACAACCACAAGCGAGCGCAAGTATAAGCAGTTTTATTTGCCTTGTCACGCATCACAGAGTGCTTTGTGTCGTGTTTGCTTTTTTTTTGTTCAAGTTGCTTAAATACAGGGGCTGAATGATATTATTAATCAAACAGCCCACACTGTTCTTAACGCTTATAGGCTAATTGCATGACCGCTTTTTTATGAGTAAAGCGCACTCGCCTAAAGAAAATAAGCGCTACTATACCCAGCAAACTCAGAATGCCAGTACTACCACCGCCTCCGCTGCTTGAAGGGGTGTCATTGTCTAAATCTACAACTGCTGCTGGCGCTTGAACGTCTACTGTAACGCTGTCGCTTGTGGTAACACCAAAATCATCTGTCGCGGTTAAAGAAAAAGCCAAGGTTGCAGGGTTGTCTGGCGTGGTAAAGCTAGCTTGCAGCGTTTGTGCGTCAACCAGTGTTACCGCTGGGCCCGACGTTTGTTCCCAAAGAATGCTTACAAGTTCACCTTCAGGATCACTCGCACTGCCTTGCAAGGTTTGCGAGGTACGCAGCAGTGCGGCAAAGTTTTCGCCAGCATTAACAACAGGGGGCTGATTGCTCTCGTCATCTTTTATGGTAACTAGTGTTCTATTGAAACTGCCCAGCTGGCTGCTGTCTGAAGCATTTAGTGTAATATAGAACTGCTCCTCAGCTTCCTCATTACTATCATTAAGTAGCGACACTGTTATCGACTGAGACTGCGTCTCACCATCAGCCCATGAAAGCGTGCCCGACTGCGCCTGAAAATCAGCACCTGCTGTTGCGGTATCACCTTCAACTGTATAGCTGATATTCAGCTCGCCTTCAGCCCCCCCTTGTCGGGTAACGTTAACCGTTACGTTTGTATCGGTTTCAAGTGCTGTTAAGGCGTCTATGTTAAGTTCGGCTACGCCGCTTTGAACCACGCCTTCAATGGTAATACGCGCATAACCAAGGCCAGGAGCAATACCTCCGCCTTGTGGGTTGTAAAGACGCACGAAAAACATTTCATCGCTTTCATCGGCACTATTGGGCTCTATGGTAAGGGAAATTTCTTGTGCAGTTGTGTCTCCCTGTGCCCACGTTAATTCGCCTTGGCGTATTGTGACATCATCTGCATTGGCTGAACCTCTAATAACGTCATAACTAACGGTTAGCGCGTCATCACCCATTTTCATAACAGGCAGTGCCAGTGTGGTATTGCTTGGGGTGGAAAGCATACTGTCAGCAAATGCCGCCACAGTAGACGACGCAAGAGTATTGTCTTTTAGCACGAACAGCCCACGTTGAATGTCGCTAACCAGTATGTTGCCGCTTGGCAAGAACGGGTAAACGCCCCATGCACCATTAAAACTTGTGGAATCAAAAGCAGGGTAGGTGTCAAAAAAGCCTGCTTGTACCGGCGCGGTAGGGTCTGATATGTCCAAAATAGTAAGGCCGCGCTCGTAGTTCGACATGTAATAGCGATTGCCGCGTACGTATCCGTTGTGATCTATCGTAGGGTTATCACTTATCCATGTTCCGGCAAGTACTGGCGTGGTAAGTGAAGCCATATCAAATACCAGTACATGGGTGTTTAGGCTAAAGTTGCGTTCATCTAGTTCGTCGTGAACAAAAGCGTAGCGCTGATCTTCACTAAACCATCCACTGTGGGTATAGGCCACATTAGAATAGCTTGTGCTACTAAGTAACTTAACAGATTCTGCATCGCTATGATTCCACAAGCGCAATTCACTCTCGTTAAAGTCGAGCATAACCGTACAGCCTTCATCACCTACAATACTGCAATCGCCCTGAGCTCTGGCGTCAGTGACAAACATTGATGAAGCATCGTGAGTATAAAAGCCTCTAGACAGGGTACTGGGCACATAACTGGCTGAAGGTGTTTGTGGTACTTGTAACGCATAAGAGCGAAATGCGCCGCCGTTACTGTCTTGACCTGTAAGGTGCAACTGCGGGCGCGCATCGTTAAGTGCGGTATTAAAGGTGTAATCAACATTAGAGATATAAATGTTGTGGGCGCGGTTATCGTCGTTGTTGCGTTTTAACAAACTTACGCTGTTCGGCAAGTCGTTAAGGTCAATAATGGTAAAGCCCTCTGTCACACTGTCAGCGCTGGAATAGGCGTATGCTTTCCAGCGAGCAGCATTTCGGTCGAAATATTGATACACCTTTACATCACGCCATGAAGTGCTTTGCCCTGTTACCTCACCAACTACATTTGGAGCTGTGGGGTCAGTTACATCGACTACCGCAACGCTGCTTCGCATTCCCACAATGGCGTATTCTCGCTGGGTATTTAAATCTACATGGCCCCAAATGTCGTTTGCACTTATCGAGACAACAGAAAGCAAGCTGACAGGCACATTCGATAGTAGCGCTACGTTGTCGCATGGGAATCGGTCTGCCGCTAATCCTTCAACACATGCCTCACTTGCAACCACTTGATTACTGATTTGCATATCCTGTGTGGCTGCGCGCAGCGTAGACTCGTTGCTTTTTCCATCGGCTATGCTGTCAAAGCCCTTTGTATATAGCGTTTCTGATAAATAGGCAGGTACATTTAACAGCGTAGTTTTATTAACGGTAGGGTTTTGTACTTGGTAGTGATCGCTACGTGAAAAACCACCTAATACAGGCAGTAAGCTGTCGTTAAGTACTTGGCTGTGCTGTGCACTATCAAACGCGTACTTACCCTCAGCAACTAAAATTTTGTCCCCTTTATTGGCTTGTCTAGCGGCGTAAATTAGGGTTTTACAGGGTCTAAACCTGTTATCGCACTTTCCGCTATCCACACCGTCTTGTGCTACAAAACGTGCTTTGTCGTGGTCGGTATGTGCGCTTGAGCCTTGACTAACAAATGCTAAAAGCAGCACTATTGGCAGTAATTTTGATGGGTTCATCGTGTCATCCATGCCTATGATGATTATACGTACTGATTAGAAAAGTATCAGATATTCAAAGGAAGTACATAAACAAATGAAAATGCTTTTGCGCAAACATGGAATCTCAGCGTTACTTGCAGCGTTAATGATGTCGTTGGCAGGGTGTGACTCCGTCGATTTTGGCAGCCGTCAGCCGGGAGAAATACCGGTGAAGATGGTGGGAATAGATACTGGAGCCTGCCCGATGATTATGCATGTAGGGCAGCAGGGCTGGAATATTGATTATTTCGGTTTTTATCTTAGTAACCCTGAGATGAAAATTGATGGCAGATGGCAGCGCGTTAAGTTTAAACAGACCCAATGGCAAACACAGAACGTGGCTTTGCTGAAGTTTCATTCTTTGTGTCAGTCTCCCGCTGAGGCTAACGATAAAATACTCTTAGACGTATCAGATGCATTTTTAAAGCTATCAACCAGCCTGCGATTTACTCTGGGCTTACCCTTTGATATCAATCACGCTAACCCTCTTACTCAGCCATCACCACTTAACGACAGTTCAATGTTTTGGAGTTGGCAGAATGGGCATAAGTTTCTTCGTTTAGATTTATCTAAGAATGGCGGTGAGTCACGAAAGTGGTCTTATCATCTTGGTAGCGTAGGGTGCGAGTCTGAATCGGCGGTTAGGCCTCCTGAAAAGTCGTGCGCCTTCACTAATCGCGTTGAATTTGTTTTGCCTATGGTACAACTCGACAGCGAACTCGACTTGGAAGTATCACTGGCAGATATCATTACTAAGGTCGATATTGATGAGGCGCCCAATTGTATGTTTGAGACACCAGACAGCGAACCATGCGAGCGTTTAATTCAAAATGTTGTGAACCGTCCTTGGATCAAATGGCAGTCGGTTGTTTTTTAATAAGTCATTTTCATGCCTATGACTTCTCACTTTGTTAAACAGGCTATACTGCTCGCGCTATGCGGGGCGCTGTTAAGTTGCAGTAAGGCCCCCACAGCTTATCAATGGCCCTTGCCGGATTATGTGCCACAGCCAGTGGTACCTGAAGAAAATCCTATGACTGAAGAAGGGGTACGGTTAGGTGAGTTGCTATTTTTTGATAAAGCACTGAGCGGCGACAACACAACGTCGTGCAGCAGTTGTCATATACCTGAATACGCTTTTGCAGAACCTAAAACGACGTCGGTGGGTGCTAAAGGCGATGTGCTAAACCGCAATGCACTCGCATTGGTAAATGTGGCGTATAACGCGTCTTTTACGTGGGCGCACAATGGTCTCGACAGCATAGAAAAGCAGATTCTTATTCCCTTATACAACGAGCACCCGGTTGAAATGGGGGTAACAGGCCAAGAGACACGGGTTTTGGCTCGCATTAATACACCGCAATACCAGGCGCTATTTGAACAGGCATATGGAGATAGTGATATAACCATGCACCGCGTTGTGCAAGCGTTAGCCAGTTATGTAAGAAGCTTGGTATCGTTTAACAGTGCATTTGACGCTTACGCTTATAAAGCCGACGATGACGCGTTGACACCTCAGCAAATTGAAGGGTTAAACCTGTTTTTTTCTGAGCGTACAGAGTGCTTTCATTGTCATGGTGGCGTGAACTTTACGCAGTCTTCAAAACATAGCTTTCAAGGTTTTACCATTCAGCCGTTTCACAATACGGGCCTATACAACGAAGACGGGCAGGGCAGCTATCCGGTTGACGATATGGGGTTGTATAGCGTTACCCATAACAAAAAAGACATGGGCAAGTTTAGGGCTCCGACGCTAAGAAACATTGCTCTTACCGCTCCTTATATGCACGACGGCAGCATAAAAAGCCTTGAGGAGGTTGTTGATTTCTACGCTCGTGGTGGGAACAAAGCAGGAGAAACGAATCCATATCGAAGCCCGTTTATTAAAGGGTTTGCTATATCAGAGTCAGAAAAAGCAGCACTCGTTGCTTTTTTGCACAGCTTGACTGACGAAAATTTCACAAAAACACATAATACGCGCAAAAATTAGCGTTTTTTTGCTCAACAACAACTATTTTGTGGTTATACTTTGTACTTAGATATCAACCAAATGCTTATGTGCGCATTGTTAACATCGTGGTACACTCAACCAGATAGTCTTGTTGTTAACATTTTTTAAAAAAGCAGGTAAGTGGTCGCGGAGATGAGAATGACTGAAAAACCTTATATTACTAGTGGTCGAAATACCATCATTCATAAAATTAGAAAATTAGATCTATTGGTAATCAATGGTGATGAGCATCCGCCTGTTCTTGTCACCTACAAAGGCATTAAGCAATACGAAGGCAAAGTGCCTGAAAATAAGCGCGATGCGAAAATGATGGATATGGAATTGGTTGATGTAACAACCAGTGATGTGTTTGGCGACGAAAAAACGTTGCTATTTATCCAAACGTTGAACGGCAAAGAGTACAAAGTTGATTATTCAAAAATTGGTACTGGTATGTTCATCAAAATACACCAAGACAGTACCTTCTAATAGTACTGTCCTTCACGCAAAGCACTTTGTGATGAAAGCGGGGCTAGGCAATCTGGCCCCAATTGTCAGCATTTAGAGAATTAAACCCTCCGATAACACGTCCTTTTCCTTTTAGTTGAACATACCGCTTTTTGAATATATTGAATCGACATATATCAATAGGGGTTACTTCTGAAGCATTAACGCCGTTAACCACTCCCGCGGTTTCTAAACCCTCTGCGATAAGTTCTGAGCAGAACCAGCTATTGAAGTCTTCTTGGTTGTAGCTAATGCCGCCAAAAAGGGGATGATCGTCCAGACCGTCAACGGCAGAGCCGAACAGTTGCAATACGTCGTAAGGCTTTCCGTCTTGCTCAAACATAAAATCAAAAAAGCGTTTTCTATTTTGCCTAAATACGCTTCTTGACTCGTCAGACAGCGGTAACCACCATATATCACCATCATAAGAGGCTATGCGTTCACTAAGTCGGTTTGTCATGACCCCTCGGTTGCCTTTATAAGAAGTGGCTTCCATTACTTGGTTAAAATAACGGTTGGAGTCTTCGTCGCGCATTTGCGTTTGCATTACGATTGACACGTGAGTAACAGCTGAGCGCGTGGTGAGCTTTGTCCAACGCGAGAATAAGCTGTTACCACCAAACGCGATAACGTCGCCTGGCTGCATATGCTCTCTAATGAGGTGATATTGCTGTTGTTCTAGCATAACTCTTCCCTGACCATGTTGTATTGGATAGTAAACATCAGTGATTCTCACGAATGTTTCAAAGTATGTGTTGATCACGTTCAATAACAGTTTAGACCGTTTATTAAACCTCGCAAATAGGGCGCTTATCGCAACGTCGCAAATACTGGGGGTTTAACGAATTTATAGCGTGATGTTGAGAAAGTTTCACTAATTTAATGATGCGGAGGCAAAAAGAGGTAGTCACCGCGTTGCCGAATATTATCAGAGGAACTTGTTATGTTTATGTCACGCCGCGTTACTAAAATGGCCCTTATCGGCCTTACTCTTACTCTTGGTGCAACCGCAGCACAAGCAGGTGGTTACCCTAAAGAAATGGAAAATAACCTTATTGCCGTGTGCAAAGCGGTAAAAAGCGATAAACCGTTCAGACTTTACCAAGCGGTAAAAAGAACGGGCATAAGCTTGAAGGATTTGCACGAAGGTTTGGTGTGTAACGGAGAAGATATGATTTCTTTTGCAATGACGCACAACGCGACTAAAAACGGTGCCCTTATTGCGCGTCGCGTAAACGTTGAGCCAAATGTGCTAACTGCGAAGCGATAGCTATATGTTTTTTAACCCTGGCGATTTGGGCTGCAAAGCCTGCAGCTCCTTTTTCGCCAAGGCTAAACAGGACACTGTCTTATGTCATCAGGCAGTAAAACTCTCTCACGCGAATTCAAGGAAAGCAGATGATCGCACTGGTTTTCTTACAATCAATTTCTTGTCAATCTACGCTTATTGAAATTCTGAAAAAGCTTGAGCTTTTTACCCATATTTTTGAAGCTGAGTCTACAGGGCACTGCCTTGCTCTTGCTGAAAAGCATCCCAATTCCATTGGTTTTTATTCGGTTGCACAATCAAGCAGAAACCTCGCTTCACGATACTGGATAGCCGTTGGCGAAAAAGACCACGAGGCACTACTTGCTTTCAAACACAACGCATCAGGGTTTATCGCGTGTCCCTACGAGCAAGCCCAGATTGAACTTGCGGTAAATCGCGTTAAAGACAAATACCATTACTACGAGCGCGGGTTCCAATTTAACTTAATGGTTGAAGGGCTGTGTAAGCAGTATGGCGTTTCAGAATCTGCACTACTCGCAACGCTTCGTCGCCAACTTTCTCAATACGACCAGCCTTCTGTTGTTGGAATACGATCAGAAAACGGTTGGAATTGCCTAAACCCTCAAGAGATCAAATGGATAGAAGCTGCCGGAGACTATATGTGTGTGCAAACGCTGTCGGAAAACATAGTCGTTCGCACTACACTGTGTGATTTGCTAAAACGTTTGGGAGAACACAACTTTAAGCGATGTAATCGCTCTGTAGCGGTAAATGAGCGACATGTGGCGCATCTAGAGCAAAAATACAATCAGCAGCATGTGATTATGCAGGGCGGAGAAACATTTAAGATAACCCATAAATACTATTATCAGTTTTGGCAAACCCGCTAGCGTAGCGGCGCATCTATATTGGCGCGTTTGTAAGACCATTGTCTTGCTGGCATCCTTTTTCCGTTGTCGTTACACTCTGCTCATTAATACATTCCATTCAGTAGATAAAACAACGTGCGACAAGTTTCAAATTACACCGTAGGCGCAGGGCTTGTTTTTGGTGCGTACTACCTTGGCGTTTTTGTTGCCCACTATACATCTGTCCCAATTCCTGGCTCGCTGGTTGGCTTACTCGCTTTGCTCGGGGTACTTTTTGCCTTTCCTCTGTTAGAGCGTCACGTCGCCAGTTTTGCCATGGCGCCACTCAAACATATGTCCTTGCTGTTTGTACCTGCTGTTTTGGGTGTAACCCTGTATTGGAACGATATCGTCAACAATGCGCTGGCGCTGTTTGTTGCTATTGTTGTGACAACAGCATTAAGCCTAGGCGTGACTGCGTGGAGTGCGCAGTGGCTGCTCAGCAAAAAAGAGAATGTTGATGGTTGATGCACTTCTGCAAGCTTTCACTTTTAAGGGGGTCTTTTGGTTGGTTGTTTCGGTTCTGTGTTACGCCATTGCCCTTATGGTTAATCGCAAAGTCAAAAGCCATCCACTGGCTCATCCTCTGATAATAACAGCGCTATTAGTCGGCGCTTGCTTACTTGGCAGTGAAACTGGGGTTGCAGCGTATCAACGGCATGCGTCGTTGCTGCATTGGTTGTTGGGGCCTGTAACGGTAGCGCTAGCGCTTCCCATCTATAGACAATGGCAAAAACTTAAGCACTATGGTTGGCGCTTGTTGCTGAGTATTGCAATAGGTGGCGTAGTAGCCCCCGTTACCGCATGGGCAAGTATTTATTTGTTAGATGCCCCCATCGCAATTCAGTTGACTATGTTAGCGAAGTCCATAACGACACCACTGGCAATGGAAGCCACTGCGCATATTGGAGGGATACCTGCCCTGGCAGCTGTTTTTGTTATTGTTACCGGTGTAATAGGTGCTGTTTTTTCAAGTTCTGTGTTTTCAATATTGCAAGTGAGTGACCGACAGGCTCAAGGTATTGCGTTAGGAACGGTTGCGCATGCAGTGGGCACGGCAAAAGCGCTTCATATGGGTGACGATGTGGCTGCAATGGCAACCCTAGGGTTATGTATTAACGGCATTTTCACTGCAATCATCCTTCCACTGATGTTTAACGCTTACTTTCTTTGAATATAGACAAAAGTTGCTGGCAAATTTCTACAAAAGTGCTATTTGTTTAAGTGATGTATAATAGCAAAATACAAACACTGTTAAATCGTCACTTCAGTTCCAAGAAGAGCTGCCGATACAATTCAATGTGTCGAAAATTTCGATAAAAGCTGGTTTCAAAACTAGGTGGTAAAATAGCTTAATGTTTTCTGTTCTCGTCTGTGACGACTCGTTAGTTGCGCGTAAACAAGTTGCCAAATGCCTTCCCCAGGACTGGGAAGTAGCGGTTCACTTTGCGAAAAATGGTCAAGAAGCGCTCTCTGCGCTAGCCGAGGGAAAAGGCGATTTACTTCTTCTAGATCTTAACATGCCTGTACTCGATGGGTACGGTACGCTTGAAGCCATCAAACAGCAGGGCCTTAACACCAAGGTTGTGGTGGTCTCTGGTGATATTCAGCCTGAAGCACATGAAAGGGTGACTAATTTAGGTGCATTAGACTTTATTCGAAAGCCTGTCGACCCGCAAACGCTGGCCGATGTGTTGGATAAATACAATATTCTGCATGCCGAAGAGGTGACCGAGGAAGAAGTATCGCCGCTGGACCCCGATATTCGAGATTGTTATCAAGAAATTACAAACATTGCGATGGGGCAGGCGGGTGATCACTTAGCACGTATCATGAACGTGTTTGTCGAATTGCCCATTCCCAATGTTAATCTTATAGAAGTTTCAGAGCTTCATATGATGCTTTCCGATATTGAAGGCCACGAGCAGGTCACCGCTGTATGCCAAGGCTTTATTGGGCCGGGCGTAAGCGGTGAGGCATTGTGTATCTTGAGCGATTCTAGTTTTGACGATGTCGCCAAAATTCTAAATGTTAAAGGTGAAGTGGACGACCAGTTGCAGCTTGAGTTGTTGATGGACGCTGCCAGTATATTGATTGGCACCTGTCTGACAGGGCTTGCCAACCAAATGGACATTCACTTTAGCCAAGGCCATCCCATCGTGCTTGGTCAGCACAGAGCGATTACTGAAATCATTAGCATGAATCAAATCAAATGGAAGAGAACGCTGGCGATAGAGTTAAGCTATGGCCTTGAAGGTTATAACGTTCAGTGCGATTTGATTTTATTGTTTACCGAAGAATCGATGAAAATGATGAATTCTAAGCTTGCCCACTTGTTGGAGGACTTTTAATGAGTCAGCAGTTAGACGAGTTACAAGAATTCCATTGGATGATGGACATGCTGCAGTCTGTCGATGTAGGCATTGTCGTACTCGATAGAAATTTTACAGTACAAGTGTGGAATGGATTCATGGAAAGCCACAGTGGATTGCTGCCAAGCGAGGTGCGCGATAAGTCTATATTCTCACTGTTTCCTGCCATTAAACAAGACTGGTTTATGAAAAAAGCGAAGCCCGTCTTTGACCTTAAAACCCGTGCATTTATGACATGGGAACAACGTCCTTATTTGCTTAAGTTTCCCAACTATCGGCCGATTACAGGAAGTGAGTCGTTCATGTATCAAAATATTACCCTGTCACCGCTTACGTCAGCGACAGGTAAAGTTGATTATATCAGTATGATGATTTACGACATGACAGACGTGGCGGTGGGGAAAAAGCAACTAGAAGCGCTACAAGTAATGGTTTCAGAAGCGCAAGAAGCTAAAGGTAGCCTTTAGTTCATTTGGGTAATCATGCCCCCAAATTCCTGCTGTTAATATTATCCTCAACGCTGCTGTATTTTATTTTTTATGCGCGCTTATTTTTGAGCTTGTTGCTCTGGTGCGTCAGGAGTATTTATGTCTTCTAGTTACTCGTCTTTTTATCGCTTCGGCGCACTCGCAAAGCAATGCATGGCGTTGCTATGCGCAATGCTCCTGCTTGCTGCATGTGGCGGTGGGGGAGGTGATAGCGATTCAGGGACAGACCCTGGCCCTTCAACGTTAGTGGTTAATGCTGGCGCTGATGCCACCGTTACTGAGGGCGCTACCTATACCTTAAGTGCACAAGTGAGCGGCGGAGACGGTACCTATACGTTTAATTGGAGTGCATCGCCGGCGCTCAGCATTACTCACGAAGATACCAGCGCAGCAGCTGCAAGTTTTGTGGCGCCCACAGTGAGCAGCGCAACCGACTATACGTTGACGTTGTTGGTCAACGATCAAAGCGGCAATACAGCCAGTGATACTGCAACTATCACTGTAGCGCCTGTAAATATCGCGCCAGAAGCAAGCATTGATGTGCCTCAATGGGAAGGTTTAGCAGCAAATACGTTTCCCGGCGGCGTTGAACTCGTGCTTGATGGCTCAAGCAGTAGCGACGCTGACAGCCCATCTTCAGAAGCTGCTATTGCTGATTACAACTGGTCACAAACTAGCGGCACAAACGTTATCACAGGAATAGACACCAATCTTTCCACACTAACTATTGTGACGCCGATTGCTAACGAATCACAATCGATGACCTTTCAGCTTGTGGTAACAGACGCGGAAGGAGCGACCGACACTGCAACTGTGTCTCTTACTGTGCAGTCTCAGCAGGATACGGTGCCGTCTGTCGATGCAGGATTCTCGCAAGGTGTATTTAGCGGAGAAGTGATTATTTTAGAAGGCCAAGCGTCGACTAGTATTCCAGCAGCACTGCCGCTTAGCTATTCTTGGGAAAGAAGCAACAATGTAACTAGTACCGATGCATCAGGAGGTGCAACTGTATTTGAAAGCGCAACCATTGACGATGATTCTGCGCTTTCTACCTTTGCAGTAGCGCCTTCGGTAACCTCAACCACGGTGGTGACGTATACCTTAACGGTGATCGACGCAAACGGTAACAGTGTTGAAGATACAATAAACGTTCAAATTCAACCCATGCCTACGCCGTTAATTAACGATACCGGCTTTTTACAGCAAGCCACCAATGATGCGCTTACACAGGCGCAACAAAATGCCTTTCCGGGGCAAGATGGTCAGCGAGGTGCTGACATTATCGAGCAAAATGGCCTAATAGAAAAAGCCGGTAGGGGCAAAGCGGGTTTTGATTTTACGCGATTAAACGCCAACGGAGACGAGCAAGATGCTGATGCTGCTAGTTGGTCTTGCGTGAGAGACAATGTGACAGGTTTGGTGTGGGAAGTAAAAACTAATGACGGTACGTTGCAAGACAGTGATTTTACTTATGCTTGGTACAGTGAAGACGTCAACGGTGGTTTTGAGGGTGACTTAACAGGGGCCAATGCGACATGCTCGTTAACCAACTGTAATACAAGCGCTTATGTAACGGCGGTAAACACACAAGGGTTATGTGGTTTCTTCGATTGGCGACTGCCGACCCATGATGAGCTATTTTCATTGATGCATTTGGGTATTGCCGATGATGTTGCCATTGATGAAGACTATTTTCCCAATACGGGAAGCGTATCGAGCGACCCAATATGGTATTGGACATCGGTCCCAAGTGCAGATGGTGTTAACAGCGATAACGCGCAAAATGCATGGGCATTAGACTTCGACTCAGGTGTTGATAATTTCCTCAATAAATCTTCAGCGGCGCGTGTGCGATTAGTAAGAGCAGGGCGATAAATATGAAAATGAAATTTAGCTATTCATCATGTATATCGGCGTTGGCAATATCTGCGTCGATACTTTTGTCTTCAGCTGCTAGCGCTCAGCAGTGCTTATCTGATGGGCTAGAAACCACACCAAACGGTAATTTTTCAGCAGTAACGTCAAGCACGCTACTTGATAGCACTACCGATTTGGTATGGCGCCGCTGTGCTGAAGGGCAAACGTGGGATGGGTCAACATGCAGTGGTGAGGCGGTAAAATACACATGGCAGCAAGCACTGCAGCTTGCACAAGAGGCGAGTAATGAAGACTTATTGGGGTGGCGATTACCAAATGTGAAAGAACTCGCAACACTTACTGAACGAGACTGCGTAAGACCAGCTATCAACGCATCATTGTTTCCTGCTACACCACCGGATGACTTTTGGACATCTACACCATCTGTTGACGATCCAGACAGGGCCTGGGTTGTTGCATTTTTTAATGCTAGCCATTCAATAAAACAAAAGGATCGATTTATTTACGTTAGGCTTGTTCGAACTTTCACTAACTAGGTCTTAATATTTTGTAGCGGCAAAGGTCAGTGGGCATAGGTAACAACGACCTGCCATTTTGTTCGAAAAAAACACGATGAAAAGCTCCAGCATTGTTCTTTGGTATAAGATGTTGGGCTTCGGCTTTTACTTCAATATGCACGCACTATAATGCGTGCTTTCTTTTTAGCTCAGATTCAACCTGATTTTTAGCACGTTAGACTCATGATGGCTTTCATTTTTCGTTAAGCTAGCCACAATGTCGTTATGAAAATGAAATTGCGCCTCAAGGCTGTACTATTCTCAATTTGTTTGTTCGCTGGACTCTCTACATCGGCGCAGGCTGAGTACACCTGTAATATCGATTTTGCTTATGGCATTGCCGTAAATAAACATCAACTACGGGTTATGGACAAAACGCGCACGGTTCTCCAAATTAATGGGCAGTCTCAGCTTTTCATTGGCGGGCGTTGGCAAACACTAGACGATGAGCAAGTAGTTTTGCTACGAGACTACGCCGCGGGACTTCATTATGTCGTGCCCAAAATGATCGTGCTAGCCACCGAAGGTGTTGATCTGGCCATCGATACCATTGAGCATGTTTACTTAGGGTTAGTGGGTAGCGATCACGATAGTTATGAACGCTTGAATGATGCCATGAAACGTGTAAGGCATCGCGTGAAAGACAAGTTTAGGCATGCCAGCAATCATTATTTTATAGGCCCAGGGTCTCTTGAAAGCGTAGATGACTTTGTAGACAGTGAAATAGAGGCCCAGCTCGAAGAAGCTATTTCCACGTCTGTAGGCGGTATCTTATCTGCAATTAGCGGTATCAATACGAATAGCGGTGAAGTTAACCAAGAGAAAGTGGCTGAAATCACACGTCAGCTTAACAATGTTGGTGAGCAATTAGAGGTGGGAGACAAAGCCACCACATTGCGCAAAAAAGCAGAGTGGTTTTGTGAAAAACTAAAACGCTTAGATGTGGCTGAAGAAAAGCTACGAGCCAGCGTGCCTGCGTTTGAGCAGTACAACATTATTACCATACAAAAAAAGAAGCCCGATTAAATCGGGCTTCTTTGTATTACACAAAACAAGATAGCAACGAGTTTAAATACCTTCTACCTTTATCGGTCACTTTCCAATATGCATCATTAGCAGCAAGCAAGTCTTGTCGCTGAGCGTCGTCTAGCGCGCGTTTAACATCTGTTGATAAACTTATGCCGGTGAAGCTAGTGAAGTCATCAATAGGGCAGGGTTCAACTAACCTAAAGCGGTTCATAAAAAACTCAAAGGGTAAATCGTCGGCAATTACTTTGGTCTCAGTATCAAGATAAGGGCGGCTTATTTCCATATAACCACGAGGGTGCTTCACCTTTACGGTTCTGTGAATAGAGCCATTTTTCGCATCGGTTATTTTCCCGTGAGCGCCACAACCAATGCCTAGATAATCGCCAAAACGCCAGTAATTTAAATTGTGACGACATTGGTGCCCCGTTTTCGCATAACCGGATATTTCATATTGATGGTAGCCAGCCGCTTCTAAAAGCGCGTGCCCTTTCTCCTGAATATCCCATAATACATCGTCACCAGGAAGTTCAGGTGGACGAGAATAAAAAGGCGTGTTTGGCTCAATAGTAAGCTGATACCAAGACAGGTGATAAGGGTTTAGTGCAATACCTTGCTGTAAATCAGCCATTGCATTGTCGACGCTTTGTTCTGGCAAGCCGTGCATAAGATCTAAGTTGAATGTGGGCAGGCCTGCACTGTGTGCTTGCTTTACGGCATTTTCGGCTTGGCTTTCATTATGAATACGGCCAAGTACCTGCAGGTGCTTTGGCTGAAAGCTTTGAATACCCACAGATATTCGATTAACACCAGCTTGATAAAAGCCGGCAAACCTTCCTGCTTCTACCGTACCTGGGTTGGCTTCCATGGTTATTTCAGCGTTATCACTTAAGTTAACCCGTGTTTTAACACCTTCTAAAATGTCGGCCATGGCGTCTGGAGAAAACAAGCTGGGTGTGCCACCACCAATAAAAATGGTTTCTACTGGGCGATCGCCAATGCGCTTAGCATCGACAGCTAAATCATCTAGAAGGTGCGCAACGTACTCTTTCTCGGGGAGCTCAGATTTAAGCCCATGAGAATTGAAGTCGCAGTAAGGACACTTTTGAACACACCAAGGTATGTGAATGTAAAGGCTAAGCGGAGGATTACGCAAAGTTGGCTCTCATGCTATCAAGCAAAATGGCCAATGCCTTACCGCGGTGGCTGATGCGGTTCTTTTCTGCTTTTTCAAGCTCTGCCGCGGTACAGTTATGGCTAGGTACAAAGAATACCGGGTCATAGCCAAAGCCGTCAGTTCCAGAGCGCTCAGTAAGTATTTCACCTTCCCATTTCCCTTGGCTAACCAGTGGAACAGGATCGTCTGCATGGCGCATAAACACTAATGTACAGAAGAAATGCGCTTTACGCTTGGTTTCGCCATCAAGCGCAGCAAGCAGCTTGTCGATGTTAGAATCGTCTGTAGCATCAGCGCCAGCATAACGAGCTGAGTAAATACCGGGTGCACCACCAAGAGCATCTACCACTAAGCCTGAATCGTCAGCAATAGCAGGAAGACCTGTTACTTGTGCCGCATGGCGAGCCTTAATAATGGCATTCTCAACAAAGGTAGTGCCTGTTTCAGGCACATCAGATACCCCTAATTCTCTTTGTGCCACAACGTCTACACCATAATCAGTAAACAGTGACGCAAACTCGTGCACCTTGCCTTGATTACCTGTTGCTAAAACAATTTTTTCTGGGAACTTCACAATAACTGTCTCCTAGCTAACCCGCCAAATAACGTATAAATAATAGCCTATCAAGTGGCTGGAGTTGTAAATCGAGGTGTGGGGTGAGGGATTGCTGGAACAAACCCTCTGCCGCATGGATGCGGCAGCGGAGCGCACACGGACGTGTTTACAGCGTGTTTGTGGAAGCAATCCCTCACCCCACGCCGTCAAACTCCGCAAATGCCTTCTGCCGCTCCCTGATTTAACCTTACTACTTGCGCTTTTTGGGCTTTGCTTTGCTCTTAGCTTTGTCTTTGGCCTTTACTTTTTTCTTTTTCGGGCCAATCTTTGGTGTTTTGTTTTTAGGGCGTAGCTCATCAATGACGCGGGCTTTTAAAGGCTCGCCCATGTAACGCGCTACTTTCGCTATCATTTCAAAGTCGTGCGCTTCAACTAACGAAATTGCTGTACCTTTTGCGCCAGCGCGACCTGTTCTACCAATACGGTGAACATACACATCGGCTTTGCGCGGCATATCAAAGTTAATTACATGGCTGACGTTTGGTACGTCAATACCACGTGCTGCAACGTCTGTGGCAAGTAAGATAGGTACTTCACCGCTCTTGAAACGCGCCAGTGCTGCAATGCGTTTATCTTGTGGCATTTCGCCCTGCAGCCAACACACCGGAATATCTTTAGATGCCAAAAAGTCTTTTAACATTTGCAGGCGGTCGCGGGTTTTAACAAAAACAACCGCTGTGGTGGTCGCTTCTTGTTGAAGAATACTAACCAATAGCGCTTGCTTGTGGTTCATGTCATCAGCAAGGTGATACCACTGGTGAATTTTGTTTTTCTCTTTGCGCGAAGGATTTGCCTCAATCACTTCTGGATTGTTAAGAATTTCATGAGCAAAGTTTCTTACGCCAGCACCTTCTAGGGTCGCTGAAAACAGTAAATTTTGTTTGCGCCAGCGTGCTTCCGCTGCAATTTGGTTCACCACCGTCGAAAAGCCCATGTCTAGCATACGGTCGGCTTCATCAAGAATTAAGCATTCGATATCGCGACAGTCAGCCGTCTCTTTTTCGATGTGCTCTAGCAAACGCCCCGGTGTTGCTACAAGAATGTCTAGATTCTTGCTTAACGTTTCTTTGTCTGTGCCGTAGTTAATGCCGCCAGTGATAACACCGCACACAATTTGTGTGTGTTTGGTTATGGCAACGGCTTGCTCGTATACCTGAAGCGCTAATTCACGAGTTGGCGTTAAAATGAGTATGCGCGTGGCGCCCGGTTGCTTGCGAGGGTAGTCGAGCAAAAACTGACAAGCGGGCAGCAAGAAAGCTGCCGTTTTACCAGTGCCAGTTGGCGCTGACGCCAAGATATCACGTCCGTCTAAGGCGTGGGGGATCACTAATTCTTGTATGCTAGTTGGAGTTTCAAACCCCATGTCTGCAACTGCATGGCACAGTGCATCGTCTAATTCGAGTTCTTCGAAAGTCATAGTATAAAAAATGCTCTAAATGAATGGGGCGTATTGTAGCATTCCTACACCAAAACATAGAGAAAAACTGCGGTTAAATTCTAAGTCCGTAGGTAAATACACATTCCTCTGCCAACGGGTTTGCGCTATTAGCATTTAATAGCTGCAAATGCGTTAGGTTAAGTTCGCTGACTTGGTCTTGGCTTCGCTCACTTGAGATTTCAAAGTAGTAATTTGCGTATGGTGAATTCAATTCTTGCAATTCAAGATAGGGAAATTGACGAAACTGCCAGTGCCCCTGTGTATTTACCGTAGCGTTTGCTGTTTTAAGAGTGAGTTGATATGTACCGTCTTTTTTTAATGTTAAGTGATGACCGTCTCCGCAGCTCTGGCCTTTGTAGGTGTGCATGAGATCTTGAGCGAGTAACGTGCCCTCTGGCTTTTTTCCATCTGGAAAAATGAATAATGAGAGGGAGTTTTTGGTGTACCAATGGTTACCCTGCGCAAGTGACTGAACGCTGGTAATGGGGAAACCTGCATCTTCAGCAATCCGCGATGTGTTGTCTATGGCCTCAGGCGTCTGAAGCAATAGTGAATATAACAGCGTGTTAGCGTCTACTGTGGTGGGAAAATCCAACTCGTTCACCTCAACATTAAGGCCTTCCTTGGTCAATCGGTCAGTTAACCCTTGTACTTGTGAAGGCGCTAGGTATTTGCCATAGACGTATACTGTTGGATTGCTAGTACAGCCTCCCAAAAATGGCAAACACAGGGCTATAGCGCCTAGTTTCACACCAAGTTGCCTAACGTTACATTGAGACAACAAACCTGCAAAGAGCGCAAAACACGTTGACATTTTTATTGCTGGTAAGCGCATTCCTTATCACCTCGTATTGATACTATCTTTTACATTGATTACAAATGTAATCTTTCAAGTAAGAATAGCGACAAGTTTGTTGATTGCAAAGCACTTTTTGTTTTTCCTGCTAAATTTGCTAGCTGCTAATATATTGAATTGCGGAAATTATTTACTGATAAACAATAAATAATTGTTGTTTTGTAGTAAATTTTGGCTATATTAAGTGTGTAATTATTAAACAGGAACTTGCTATGGATACGCGTGCTTCAACTACGCCTGTATTGGCAATGCGGCTAAAAGTGTTATTTGATGGGTTGTTTTATCTTTTTGGCGCTTTGATGCTCATTGGACTGGTGATGATAGCCATTGTTGGGCTTAATATTCCGTCAGACGAAGACTCTCGTCATACCGACATCAACTATCCACTGAGTTTTAAGGTACTTCCCATTGAGGTGCTTAATGGTGATCACGTTCAAGATACGTCTAAGATTAGTGAACTCATTCAAGGGCAAGCTGAAATAAAGCTTAACAATACGTTGGGGAAGGCGGCGTGGTATATATCAAATACAATTTACATTCTTCAAGCTGTCGTCATGTTGATAACGCTTTATTACCTGAGAAAGCTCTTTACTAATTTTGCACAGCGGCGGTTTTTTGATGCTACTAATGCGCTCTACATTAGGCGTATAGCTTTCATCATAATAGGAGTGTGCGTGCTTTATCCGGTGGTGATTTACTCGGGTGGGCTTATGATACTGAATGATATTGGCAACTTTAATGATCAAATAGAATTGTCACCTTCATTCTCATTACCCATAACGGGGCTAATCACTGGCTTTGCTTTGCTAGTGTTAGCACAATTAATTGATGAGGCTGTGTCAATTTACAAAGAACAAACGCTGACTATTTGATATGAAAAGAGCAATAAAGATTAACTTGGATATGGTTATGCTTCAGCGAAAGATGTCGCTCACTGAGCTATCGGAAAAAGTGGGAATTACCATGGCAAACTTGTCCACGCTGAAAACAGGCAAAGCAAAAGCCATCCGATTTACAACGTTACTCGCATTGTGCGAGGCACTGGACTGTGAGCCAGGTGATTTAATTCAAACAGAATGATTGGTGCGAGCCCCGTTACTGACATGGCAATGATAATTGGGGTTCATTAACTCGTCTTTTTTGTGCGTCGCCGAGCGCGAAAAATATGGCGTCGTTTTCATACTCTACAAAGAAGTAATGGCCGCAAGCTTGGCTTTATCTAGTGCTGCTTTTATCTCTGGGCCTTTAATGCCTTGTGCAAGAATTTCTTGTACGTCAACCTGATTAGCGGCATCGAGTGCCTTGAGTATTTTGTTGCTGCGTGACGTCCAATCAACGCCATTGTACTTTGCCATAGGAGCAAAAGCGTTTAGCAATAACGAAAACCGTTCTGGACGCCTCCACGCATCACAGCCGTTGAATAAGGTTAATAGTGTTTGCGCTGTGATTTCTCTATCGCATAACTGCGCGCTAAATTTGCAGGCTAATTGCGCTATTTCACTTACGCTATTTTGCACTTTAAGACGCGTACAAAGGTTTTTAACTTCACATTCAGAAAGGTGAGATGTTAGCGCAGTAAATCTGGCAATTAGCACATCTTCGCCGTTCACGGTGTTTTCCCGTGCTGACAGTTCAAGTGTGGCTGTAGCATCATCAAAATGATTAGCTATCTCTTCAAACCAGTCTTGTAGTGCATTTACATGTTTTAGTACGGTGAAGAATACTGCAGGTGTTTGTTCGAGTAAGCTGCGTCTTGTTTCTTGCCATACACGTTCAGCGGTTAATGCTTTTAGTTCACCACTCTCTGCCATTTGCGACATTAAAGTTTGTGTTTCAGACGCTATAATGAAACCTAAATACGCATAGCGTGTAGCAAATCGAGCCACCCTATACACTCTCAAAGGATCTTCGCTAAACGCTTCTGATACGTGACGCAGAATACGATTATTCAAATCGGTTTGGCCGTTGTATGGGTCGATGATTTCGCCATGATTATCTTGGGCCATTGCATTTACGGTAAGGTCGCGACGCATGAGATCTTCTTCAAGCGTGACTGATGCTGATGCGTCGCAAATAAATCCAGTGTAACCCTTCCCCGACTTTCTTTCTGTGCGCGCGAGCGCATATTCGTCTGATGTTTTCGGGTGTAAAAACACGGGAAAGTCCTTACCCACTTGTGTATAGCCTTGCTGCAGCATGTCCTCAGAAGTGGCGCCAACCACCACATAATCGCGCTCAGTAACAGGGCGGTTGAGCAACGCGTCGCGCACGGCTCCACCCACTAAATAAACTTGCATGCTGCCTCGTAAAAGATGAATCAAAGAAAAAATGTTAATGGCACAATGGCGTGCGATGTAATCGTTAGTATACCAATCTTGCTATGATTTTCGCAGGGGAATGAAAAGGAGAGCGCCATATTGTTATATCAGTGCTTTCACTTAACCTAAGCGTCTGGTAGTTTAATCGTCGTTTTTAAATTTTTTCAGTAGCAACCATGTATTTGAATTACTTCGGGTTAAGCGATAATCCTTTTTCTATCGCACCAAACCCCGACTACTTGTATATGAGCCCAAGGCACAAGGAAGCGTTGGCCCATTTAACGTTTGGGTTAAGGGAAAGTGGCGGTTTTGTTATGCTAACCGGAGAAGTTGGCACGGGTAAAACCACGGTATCGAGGAAGCTACTCCAACAACTTCCTGATAACACACAGGTAGCAATGATCCTTAACCCGACGCTGTCAGCATTGGAGCTTTTGGCTACGGTATGTGATGAGCTGGGGCTTGAATACCTACCACAGCAAGCCAGCCTTAAATACTTCACCGATTTGATCTTGGCTAAGCTAGCGGAGAATCATCAAGCGGGGGTTAATACCGTTTTGATGGTGGATGAAGCACAGCATTTGCTGCCAGAGGTACTCGAACAGCTTCGCTTACTGACTAATTTGGAAACCAACCGCGAGAAGCTATTAAAGGTCGTACTTATAGGGCAACCGGAATTACAACAACTGTTGAAGCGCAATGAACTGCGTCAGCTTGCACAACGTATTACGGCACGCTATCACTTATTGCCCCTTACTGCCCCCGAAGTTAGTGCTTACATTGCTCACCGCCTAAGTGTGGCTGACGGTGACATCAGTATTTTTAGTAAGTCTACATTACGCGCGGTACATCAAATTACTGGCGGCATCCCGCGAGTGATCAACTTGCTTTGTGATAGAGCGCTGACCTTATCTTTTACTAAGCAACATGCTGTAGTTCAAAAGCCCATCTTCTTAGCGGCAGCAGAACAAATCTTGGGTGATGATGTGGTGAGCCAACGGGTTCAAAGCCATCGTAAATGGGTGTTGGTAGCGGCTTTTGCAGTCGCGGTAGTGTGTGGTTACGGGGTGGGGAGTTTGTATGTCTAGTAGTGTTATAGCGATAGATGATCTCAAACCCGGTATGGTGATCGTTCAAATTACAAAACAAAATGGGCCAGTAAAAATTAGAAAATCAGGGCTTGTAACCAGCGATGCTATGGTTGAGGGGCTGTCTGAAATGGGTGTGCAAGAACTTGAGATAGATCCCGAGCAAACCGTCGAGATTGCACCTGTGGCGCAGCACAGAACGCAAACGCAGGCTTTACTGCGTGGGCAGCACGATACGTCTGCTAAGTTTGATAAGTCTTTAAACGAACAGTTTAACCGAAGCCTATTTTTGCCAACCGTGGAGAGTTTGCCATCGGCATGGAAACTGTATAGCAAACAGGCCGCTACCTTTGCTGTTGTTATTCTTGGTGGCCTAGCCATTGGTTTCACAAGTGCAACAACTGAACGCTGGTGGCCAGTTGTTACAGGAGTAACCTCAAATGAGAATGGCACAACATCAGATGCCCAAATCGCAAATACACCAGTAACCTCAACAAGTGCAGACCAGGGGGCGACGACTGCCACCCAAGATGCAGTTATTGACACGAGGTCACCAGAGAGTACTCCTGTTGACAACACAGTAAATACAGCTGCAAATTCCCGTGAACCTCAGACTGCTCCTGATGACTTTTCGAAGCCGTCACAAGTGGCAGATTTACCTGAAGCGAATAGCGCAATAAGCTCAACGCCCGCTTCTAATCCAAACCCAATCAATAATAGCACTGTGGGCCAATTGCCTCAGGACAGCGCTATGAGAGAACAAGTTGCTGGCGACCTTTCCCGTGAATACGAGGGAAGGGTATTAAATGATAATCAAGAAAGTTCAGATGTTACGGTGTCGCCAGAGCTTATGGCAAAGTTCAATGCAGCGGTAAAAGCGCTAGACTCTCAAGAGCGCGACAATTCAGCTGAACCGGATATTCAAGTTACCACTAGAGATGATATTCCTCGGGTGGACCAGCTGCCTGTACGTTTACTTACTCGCCTTCCTACAATGAATTTTAGCGCGCACATGTATGCATCGCGTCCTTCTGATAGATGGGTACGTGTAAACGGCCGACAAATGGGAGAGGGTGAGTGGATTGACGATCGCGTGCAAATTGTCAATATTGAAGCCCAGCGTGTAGTGCTGGCTTTTGAAGATGAATTGTTCACCATGGCTGCATTGACAGACTGGTAGGTAAAGGTGCTTTTGGAATAAGGGAAGTAACCATTAAATAGGCCTCGTTTGAGGCCTATTTAACTTAAATGGATGGCAAAAACGCGAGCTAAATTGGCATTTGATTCACAAACACGTCTTTGAAGAATTTGGGCAAGTTTAAGTTGAATTCTTCAGGTCTAACCCCTGATACAATTTCATCGTCGTGAACACTCAAGTCTAAGCGTTTGACTTCATTAAAGTGTTGGGATGTCACGCTGTAAAACGTCATTATCTGTGGGCTAACGGGGTCTTTAGGGTTGGCTCTACTCACAATGCCCAGTTTCCCACTTTTTAGCCTGACCAATGAGCCTACTGGATGTACCCCAATACACTGAATAAACTGTTTTACTAGCTCTTGGTCTAAGTTTGGTGAATTCGTTAGGCGTTTAAGCGCTTGCGTGGGCGTGATACTGTCTTTGTGCTTTCGGTTGGACGTCATCGCATCATAGGCATCGACAATAGCGGCAACACGAGCAAACTCACTAATATCGTCACCTGCTAGGCCCCTAGGGTAGCCACTGCCGTCCATATGCTCGTGATGTTGTTCTACAATATTCAGTGATAAATCTGATATTTCGCCGCATTGCTCAACAAGGTCTACGCCAATTTCAACGTGGGTTTTCATCACTTCCCAGTCGTCACTAGAAAACGTTCCTGTATTGTTTCGGATTTCATCAGGCAAAGACGACATGCCAATATCCATCAACAACATGCCTAAACTGACCTGTTCGATGGTATCTCTATCGTACCCAAGGTACTCGCAAAAAATACCGCCTAAAATGCTGCAATTAATGGAATGTTCCAGCAAATATTTGTCCGTTTCCTTAATCATGGTCAGACAGCTTAGTGCATCTTTATTATCAAAGACGCTTTCTATAATGCTCTCTGATAATGATTCCATCGGTGAAAGGTCAGTAACGGCACCATTTTTCAGGCCTTTTAAAAAACTACTTTGGATTGTAAGTGCATTTTCATAAAGGTCGTTTGCTTCATTGACTGACTCTCGGCCCAAAGGCTTAGAGACGGCTTTCGGCCTTTCTTCTTCAGACTGTGCCGTGTTGTCGGTATTGGTGTCGGAGGCGACAGCTACGGTGTCGTTCGCTTGAGGCAGCTTTGATTTCGACATATCAACTTCAAGCATAAGTATGCCTTTTGACCTCAAGGCATCGATAATTGCTTGTGTTTTCACAATGCCTTTTGATCGCATTTTCAGTGCGCCCTTTTGCTCAAGTACTTGATTGACGTACATTCCAGGTATCAACTCATCAATAGGCACTTGTTCTAGCATTGTTTCTCCTGCCACGCTTGGTTTGACCGATTAATATTACTTACAATAGGTGCGAATGCTACGATAATCCACTGAAAAATGTGAGTTGTTTCATCTTTTTTTAGCGGTAATTGAACTTAGTATATGCGAAAAAAAACGACATACACAGAATTTGGCTTCTAAGTATGTCGCTACTTCGATTTGGCGTGCAGGCATACGATGAAACGCATGCCGTTTTTCTTGATTATGCGCTAAAGCCACGCGGGCTGTTTTTGCTCGAAGGCTTCGATAGCATGTGTTAATTCAAGAGTTTGTCCAATGGCATCTAAACCCTTAATCAGGTTGGTTTTGTGATGTTCAGCAATGTCAAAGGCAAAACTTTTATCGCCAAAATTAACCGTTTGCGCCACAAGGTCTACCGTGATGGCTATTGATGGTTCTGCTTTTACTGCGGCAAATAAGACATCCATTTGCTCGCTAGACAACGCTACAGGTACCAGTTGGTTATTGATGCAGTTGCCGTAAAAAATGTCAGCAAAGCTGGTCGCAATCACCGTTCTAAAACCAAAATCGGCTAATGCCCATGGCGCATGCTCTCGGCTAGAGCCGCAGCCAAAGTTTTCACGGGCCAGCAAAATGCTTGCTCCTTGGTGTTCAGCCTTATTGAGCGCGAAGTTTGGATTTGGCTCTTTTTCTTCTAAATCCAGATAGCGCCAGTCGTGAAACAAGTGCTTGCCGTAGCCTGCTCGAGTTACACCAGTTAAAAATTGTTTTGGAATGATTTGGTCCGTATCGACATTGGCCTGATCTAATGGCGCCGCAATGCCTGTATGTTGTGTAAAACCTTGTTCAGACATATCTTACTCCTGATAATCTCTAACGTCAGCAAATCGACCGGTAATGGCGGCAGCGGCTGCCATTGCAGGGCTTACCAAGTGCGTGCGAGCCCCGCGGCCTTGGC
>CAYVST010000025.1:0-44181 GCA_964454185.1 uncultured Alteromonas sp. | reverse complement strand
TATCATTAACTGATATTGGATCAACACCAGCAAATGGTTCATCTAACAAAATAAATTGCGGCTTAGCCGCCAGCGCACGCGCTATTTCAACACGGCGACGCTCGCCTCCTGACAAACTCATCCCCGTACTATTACGTATATGGTTGATATTAAATTCATCAAGTAGGGCGTCGGCTTCTTCTTCTTGCTGCTGTGAATTTAAATCTTTACGCGTCTGTAGAATGGCCATGATATTTTCGTGCACTGTCAGCTTTCTAAAAATCGATGCTTCTTGCGGAAGGTAGCCAATACCGCGGCGTGCACGCTCATGCATGGGTTGATGCGTTAACTCATTTTGATCAATTTCGATTTTGCCTTTGTCCAACGGAACCAAGCCAACAATCATATAAAAAGTTGTGGTCTTACCAGCGCCATTAGGACCCAGTAAGCCCACAATCTGACCCGTTGATACACTCAAGCTAACATCTCGAACAACCTGGCGAGATTTGTACGCTTTAGCGAGGTTTTTTGCGCTAAGAGTAGCCATTACTGTTGGTTGTCCTTGTTATCGTCGTCTTTTGACGTCGATTTACGAATGGCTTCAGGTGTAAATACCGTTGTCACTCGTCCTTCTCCATCGTCATCTTCTCCACCCGTCGCAAGCAGCTGTTCTGTTATCATGTCAAACGTGATGCTATCACCTTGAACCATGCTGGTATCCTGCTTTAACTCCGCCTTGCCGTTAAGTGAAATAGTACTATTGATCACTTCGTAGCGTATTTCATTTGCTTTTGCTGAAACCGGCGTGCCGTCCTCAAGCTGTTGAGAGTAGCTTGCTGGGTTCCCTCTTGCGACGAAGACTTCTTTTCCCTCGCCTGCACTGGCGATAACTTCTACTTCATCGGCACTAATGACTAAAGAGCCTTGCGTAATAAGTACGTCATCTCTAAACAATGACGTTTTGTTTTTGCCATCAACAAATTGAGACTTTGCATCTACCTTGATGGGCTTTGAAAAGTCATCTTCGCTGGCAACAACTGAACCGCTAGTGAATGCGATAAGTAAACTAGTTGCCAGGGGAATAAATGGTTTGTACATGGTCGATAAGCTCATATTCTTGGGTTCGCAGATTCGCGTTAAACCCATTGCTTTGAATGACATACTGTTTACCTAGTATCTCTACTGCTTGGTCAGATGTCATCTGCTTGTTGTCTAAATTTATTTGAATATATTGTGTCGTAATGGTTTTGACAAAATCATCTGACGTTTGGTTCTCTATGAGAACGTTATTTTCTAATTGAATAAGTTCGTTGTTGTAAAGCGTGCCTTCAGCGGCAGTAACAACCCAAGGTGAAGTCGCGTTGTCAGTGTAAAGGGTATACCTGGGTTTTTGGAATAGCACGAAACCCAATTGGTCGTAGTGTTCCATCGACTCAGCAAATACTTTGTGATTTAACCGACCTTCTTGGTTGTACAGTGTTGTTGTAAGATTTTTCGCTTTGTAGGCAGGTTTAAGCGCATCTAGCTCGCCGTTTCCCCGCACCTCAGGTGGTGTTTCCATCCAGGTAGGTAAGTACATCAAAAGCGCTAGGATAAACAATCCTGAGATACTTAGTCCAAGTCGGTTGAAACCAAACTGGTTCATACGCTAGCTCCGAATATACCTTGCTCAACGCCTTTAGCGTGTAAAATGGTATCGGATATTTCTCGCACCGCACCAAAACCACCGGGAAGGGTTGTGATCCAATTGGCTTGCTTGGCCACGTATGGATGAGCATCGCTCACCGCGATTTTTACACTTGAGTGCGCATACATGCTAGTATCAGGCATATCGTCGCCGACACTCGCTACGTTACTCGTAGAAAGCGATAGCTGCTTCATCAGTGATTTAAGCGCCCCGGACTTGTTTTCTTCGCCTTGGATAATATGAGAGACGTTGAGCGCTTTCATGCGGTTTTCAACAATTGCGGAGCGACGCCCAGTGATAACGGCCACTTCTACGCCATGATTTACCAACGCTTTCACGCCATAGCCATCACGGGTATGAAAGGCTTTAAGTTCCTCACCTTCGTTGCCTAAATAAATTCGACCGTCTGAAAATACCCCGTCGACATCACAAACTAAAAGCTTGATGTCTGCAAGACGACGAAATAGCGCGTCGTCTAATTCTGTGTAAAGTGTTGTCGCCATTTATAAAACTCCTGCTTTTAGCAGCATGTGCATGTTGAATGCACCAACTGGCTTGCGGCGTTGGTCAATAACCATTAGCGCACTTATTTTGTGGTTTTCCATTAGGTTTAGGGCTTCTACGGCGAGCTGTTCAGCAAAAGTGGCTTTACCGCCATGTGTCATTACATCGCTAACTGATGCACTGTGCAAATCTATTCGGGCATCTAAGATACGACGTAAATCACCATCGGTAAATACACCTTCCAATACGCCACTCTCGTCAACGATACCTGTCATGCCTAGGCCTTTCTTCGAAATTTCCAACAGTGCATCGGCCACGGTGGCATGGGCACTTATCAGTGGAATGTCTTCGCCAGTTAGCATGATATCGCTTACTTTTAAAAGTAATTTGCGGCCCAAGCTGCCACCAGGGTGAGACAGAGCAAAATCATCTGACGTAAACCCTTTCTTATCTAAAAGGGCAACGGCTAGTGCATCACCCATAACAAGGGTGGCAGTGGTACTGGAGGTGGGGGCAAGTCCCAATGAACAGGCTTCTTGTTCTACACTAATATCAAGCACCACATCAGCGTGTTGTCCAAGTGAGCTGTGTGCACTATTTGTCATTGCAACCACACGAATGCCTAAGCGTTTAACCACGGGCAATAAATTTACTATCTCACTGGTCTCGCCGGAATTAGAAATGGCAAGCAACACATCGCCTTTGCTCAGCATACCTAGGTCGCCGTGATTGGCTTCGCCCGGATGCATGAAAAATGCAGGCGTGCCGGTGCTCGCTAGTGTTGCCGCTATTTTGTTGCCAATATGTCCTGACTTTCCCATCCCTGACACAACGACTTTGCCTTCACATTCAAAAAGCAAACTGCATGCTTGTGAAAAATTCTCATCCAGTCGCTGAGATAAGTTCTCAATGGCGCGTGTTTCAATTTCGATTACGCGTTTTGCCGACGCAATATAGTCGTTTTGTTGATCTTTATTCATGATTATCCAAACAACCAAAATTGGTAGCCAATAAAGCATGCCACCAACAAAAATCCGTTAGGCCGAGAAATAGTGCGTTTGCCTATTAAGTCAAAACTAAATAAAAACAGCAGTAGTGTTAATCCCAGCATGACATACATGTCGCGATTGTACACGTCAGGGTCAAGCATACCCGGAGCGATAAGACCAGGCATGCCCAATACCGCAAGCAAATTGAATATATTGGAGCCTATGATGTTGCCTAGCGCCAAATCATCTTCGCCTCTAAGCACGCCAGCGATACTGGCGGCGAGTTCGGGCAAGCTGGTACCCAGCGCAATGATGGTAAGGCCGATGATTAGGTCGGAAATACCGAGGTATCGCGCAATCTCTACCGCTGAATTAACCATGAAATGGGCGCTAAGTGGCAAAATCACAAGTCCTATACCAATCCATATAAGTGCCGATGTTGTCGATACGTTTTTAGGTATTTCTCCGGCAGTTTCTGCTACAAGTGGGTCTTCTTTATCAACCTGCAGTGAAAGCCATGCCATCATCGCGAGAACAAAAATGAAAAGACCGAGAAGAATGATGCCTTCATAGGATTTCAACTCACCATCAAACAGAAAGCCAATTGCAATGAGTGAGATAATAAGAAGAGCAGGTAGTTCACGTTTCAGCGTGATTGAAGATACGATAAGCGGTTTAACTAATGCTGTGATACCCAGTACCAGAGCAATATTCGTGATGTTTGACCCCAGTGCATTTCCCACGGCCGTATTCATATTGCCATTAGCAGATGCGATAGCTGACACGACTATCTCAGGCGCAGATGAGCCCATAGCAACAATGGTTAGCCCGATCATCATTGGCGATATGCCAATATTTTTCGCTAGTGCAGAAGCTCCATAGACAAAACGGTCAGCGCTCCAACTCAGTATGACTAACCCAATAATGAATATTACAATGTTTAAAAGCACAACAACCTGTAATTAATAATATTTCTGTAGATTGTCGCAAAATCAGTGCCATTTGCCTATGGGCAATCAGTTTTATTTTAGCTGCAAGCCGACTAAACAGGCTATTTTTGTTCCGACCTGTGTTTTGGTTTGATCGCTGTTCAAGCAATCGGTGTCTTTTGGTGATTATTTTGTTCAGTTTCGGTTAATGATGTTTACCGTATTTTATGAATGATTGCGTCTTTTGGCTGCAGAAACGAACATTAGCGCAATAGCAATGCGATCATTCGTATTCTTCGAACATAACTTGTAACTTTTTGGCTTTGGCGACGCCCTTGAAAAAGCGTAGAATGTCCTCAAATTACACTGCCCAGTAAACTTTACTGGAATTTTGTGTTCGAAGGCATAGAACTTGAATGTTCTCAGTGCTGTATAAATTCCAAAAAAATGCTCGCTTGAACGCTAGTTTTGGCGGCTTCATTACGTCAAGGGTCGACTTTAATACGCTATGGACCATTTAGTTGAAATAGACAACCTTACCTTCAAGCGAGCCGATCGTATTATTTACGATGGAATATCGTTGAATGTGCCCAAGGGAAAGATTACTGCGGTAATGGGACCAAGTGGTATAGGTAAAACAACGTTGCTGCGCCTAATCGGTGGGCAATTAACACCTAATGAAGGTGATGTGAAGTTCGACGGAGACTCAATTGTGTCGATGTCGAGAAAATCGCTATACCAAACACGACGAAGAATGAGCATGCTGTTTCAAAGTGGCGCTTTGTTTACTGATATGAGCGTGTTTGACAATGTTGCCTTTCCGCTGCGAGAACATACGCAGTTGTCGGAAGATATTATTGCTACTATTGTCGCTTTAAAGCTACAGGCTGTTGGGCTGCGCGGTGCAGCCAAACTTATGCCAAGTGAGCTGTCAGGTGGTATGGCAAGAAGAGCAGCATTAGCAAGGGCTATTGCGCTTGACCCTGACTTAATCATGTACGACGAACCTTTTGCAGGGCAAGACCCTATTTCGATGGGGGTGCTGGTAAAGCTCATCCGCGAATTGAATGATGCGTTAAACCTCACCAGTATCGTGGTAACTCATGATGTTACCGAAGTACTCACCATTGCTGACTACATTTATATTCTTGCAGATAAACGTGTTATTGGTGAGGGGACGGCGCAGCAGATTAAAGACAGCGATAGTGAGCTTGTGCAGCAGTTTCTAAAAGGTAAAGCCGATGGTCCAGTGCCGTTTCATTATCCTGCTTCCGATTTGGAAGAGAGTTTTTTAGGAGCGGCTAAATGAGTTTTCTTCAAAGCCTTGGCGCAAACACAATAGGTAAAGTAACCGCTGTCGGTCGCGCTGCAATAATGCTTTTTGGTGCGCTTATTGCGATACCGCGCATAAAGAACATTCCTCTTGTTGTGAAGCAGCTATATGTTGTAGGTGTTCAATCTCTGCTTATCATAATGGTATCGGGACTTTTCATCGGCATGGTTATGGCGCTGCAAGGCTATACCATATTAGTTGACTATGGTGCAGAAGGCAGCCTTGGTCCTATGGTTGCATTGTCGCTGTTACGAGAGCTTGGTCCGGTTGTAACTGCCTTGCTATTCGCTGGACGAGCAGGTTCTGCATTGACCGCAGAAATAGGTTTAATGAAAGCGACAGAACAGTTGAGCAGCCTTGAAATGATGGCGGTTGACCCGTTGCGTCGTATCGTGGCACCTCGTTTCTGGGCAGGCATGCTCGCTATGCCTATGCTGGCACTTATTTTCAGTGCGATTGGTATTCTTGGCGGGCATTTAGTTGGCGTTGACTGGTTAGGTGTCGATGCCGGAAGCTATTGGTCAATAATGCAATCTACCGTCGATTGGAACCAAGACGTGATAAACGGTGTGATAAAAAGCCTCGTTTTCGCCCTGGTTGTGACGTGGATTGCCATATTTAAAGGGTATGATTCTATTCCAACATCGGAAGGGATCAGTAAAGCAACTACTGAAACAGTAGTGTATTCATCATTAGCAGTATTGGGGCTGGATTTTGTGCTAACCGCCCTAATGTTTGGTATCGAGTAGGGGATTGTAATGAGTAAGTATAAAACGGAAGTCATGGTTGGTGTGTTTGTCATGCTAACAATAGGCGCATTATTATTGTTGGCGCTTAAAGTGGCTAACCAAACCGTTGCTACAGAAGGTGATTCCTACACGCTATACGCTAAGTTTGACAATATTGGTGGCCTTAAACCGAGGTCAGCGGTGAAGGTTGGCGGTGTTACCGTTGGTCGCGTTGCGTCTATTACGCTTGACCAAGAAGATTTTACTCCCGTTGTTGAGCTATCAATTTTAAAAGAATACAACGGCTTTCCGGAAACAAGTTCAGTATCGATATTGACCTCAGGGCTGTTGGGCGAGCAATACGTTGGTTTTCAGCCAGGTTTTTCTTTTGATGGTGTTGCGAATTTGCAAGACGGCGATTACTTGCAAGACACCAAGTCTGCGCTTGTACTAGAAGATTTGATTGGTCAGTTCTTGTTTAACCGAGGTAGTGAAGAAGACTAACCACTTTTTTGCCCAGATATAGATAAGTTTACGTAAGGCCGTTGAAACTAAATTGAGTAAATACTGGTCTGCTTATAAGAGTTTGTTTTAGGAGAGTTACTTTGAAAAAGTTATTGGTAGCAGTTGGTATCTTTATGATGTCACTAGCAGGCGCAGCACATGCACAGGAAGTGAACGAGCAGAACCCGTATGCGTTGGTGCAAGATGTAGCAAACAGAACGTTTGAGCGCATTAAAGTAAGCCAAGACGCCATTAAAGCTGACCCTGAGATGTTGCGTACTATCATGGAAGAAGAGTTGGTTCCCCACATCGATTACAAATTTGCGGCATTCATGGTACTCGGTAAACACTTCAAATCCGTGCCACAAGAAAAAATGGGTGAGTATATAAGCGTATTCCGTCAGTACCTTATCACCACCTATGCCATTGCTATGGGGTATTACGACAACCAAACTGTCGTGTTCGAGCCCGAATCTAGTTTTGATGGTAAGAAGTCGGTAACGGTGCGCGCGGTTGTTCAAGACCCAGTGCGTCCAGAAATCAAAATTGCGTTTAAAGTACGTAAAGACAGCAAAACTAATAAATGGAAAGCGTATGACATGGTTGCGGAAGGTATTAGTTTGCTTAACAGCAAGCGTAGTGAATTTGAATCTATCTTGCGTCAAGACGGTATCGATTCTGTGATTGCACTTATGCGAGATAAAATAGGTCAGCCTGTTGAACTTAAGCAGGGCGAGACGCTAGACATCGAGGGAGAGTCTGAGTGAGCCTGTTTGAGGTAAACGACAAGGGCAATGTTATTGTTCACGGTCATCTAGACCGTGACACCCTGTCAAAAAACTTCTGGGAAAGTTTGACCAGCGAGCATCGAAATATCCTAGTAAACGCGAAGAAATGTGTCATTGATTTAGGTGATGTGGAGCGGGCGGATAGTGCGGGGCTTGCGTGGCTTATAAACGCAGTTAGGGATGCCAAGCAAAATGGTGTTAGCATGTCGTTGTCTAAAATGCCTGAGAAACTGCACAAGCTTGCAAAAATTAGCGACGCGGACAGCTTTTTACCAGTAGAATAGAATCCTATTAGCGAATTAAAGAAGTAAGTTATGGAATTGTCTGAAATTGAAAAAATCTTGAAAGATGCGTTAGATCTTGACGAAGTTCACGTAAAAGGTGAAGGGTCACATTACAATATCATTGCAGTTAGTGACGCATTTAATGAAATGAGCCGCGTAAAACGCCAGCAGGCGGTTTATGCACCATTAGCCGACAAGATTGCTGATGGAAGTATGCATGCCATTACTATCAAGACGTTTTCAGTGAAAGACTGGGAGCGAGAGCGTCAGTTTAATATCCCTCAATAATAGGCTGTTTTCGTGGATAAACTTGTAATAAAGAAGAGCCCTGCCTTACAAGGTACGGTGCGAATCTCTGGCGCTAAAAATGCCGCCCTGCCATTGTTAATGACAAGTCTGTTGACAGACTCGCCATGCCGCTACACCAACGTTCCTCGCCTTCGCGATATTAATACTACAACAGCATTGCTTAGAGAGCTTGGTGTAGAAGTCGCTCAGCCTGCGCCAAATGACATTGTTATCGACGCAAGTACGCTAGAGAGCGTAACAGCATCGTATGAGCTGGTTCGCACTATGCGTGCCTCTATCTTAGTGTTGGGGCCTCTGCTAGCAAAACAGGGTAAGGCAAATGTGTCATTACCTGGTGGCTGTGCTATCGGTGCTCGCCCGGTCAATCTGCATTTAACTGGCCTTGAAAAAATGGGGGCAAAGATAGAGGTAGATGAGGGGTATATTCGCGCTGAAGTCGATGGCCGACTGAAAGGTGCACGCATATTCATGGATATGGTGAGCGTAGGTGCCACCGAAAACTTATTGATGGCTGCTGCGCTCGCTGACGGCACTACTGTGCTAGAGAATGCAGCACGTGAACCTGAGATTGTTGATTTGGCAAACTGTCTAATTCAGATGGGAGCAAAGATCAGCGGTGCTGGCAGTGACAAGATTACCATTGAGGGAGTAGAAACCCTAGCTGGCTGCGACTACGCAGTTCTGCCAGACCGAATAGAAACGGGCACATTTTTAGTTGCTGCTGCGGTTACTGGTGGAAAGATACGCTGTACTCACGCTGCTCCAGATACACTCGATGCTGTGCTTGATAAGCTTGAACAAGCCGGTGCAAAAATCACTACCGGAGATGATTGGATTGAGCTTGATATGCAAGGCAACAAGCCTAATGCTGTGCGGGTTAAAACTGCACCTCACCCAGCGTTTCCAACCGACATGCAGGCACAGTTTGTTACGCTCAATTGTATTGCTGAAGGTACGGGCGTTATTACTGAGACCATTTTTGAAAACCGATTTATGCACGTACCAGAACTTCAACGCATGGGCGCTGAAATTGCGCTTGAGGCTAATTCTGCGGTATCAAAGGGAAGTTCAAAACTTAAAGGCGCACCGGTCATGGCTACTGACTTACGTGCATCAGCAAGTCTTGTCATTGCCGGTTTAATTGCTGAAGGTGAAACCCACGTGAATCGCATTTACCACCTTGATAGAGGCTACGAGGCGATTGAAGAAAAGCTTGGTGCACTCGGTGCAAATATTACGCGAGTAAAAGAGTAAATTTTTGTTGTACTCAGTAAGAGAGTTAAAAAAAGCGCCTTCAGGCGCTTTTTTTTGTATGTTTCATACGTGTCTTGGTGGCCAAGCTCAATACATACTAAGGATTTGTTCTTAGTTCAGCTACTGTGGCATTTATCGATAGTGACTGGCCATCGCGGCTTACTTCAATCACTAATTTTGTTCCAGGCTCGGTTTCGGCAATCATATCAAGGGTTTTAGACGCACTTTCAAGCTGAACACCGTCTATGGCAACAATAATGTCACCAGGCTTTAAGCCAGCAATATCCGCAGGGCTACCCTTGGCTACGGCTTCTACATCGATACCAGGTCGATTTCTATTTTCGCTACCAATAAATCCAAGCTGGCCGCGAATAACGCGTCCATTACTAATAATTTCATCCATTACGCGCTTTGCTAGTTCATACGGTACAGCGAAATTGATACCGTCAACGTTTCTAACGCGGTTGCGGGAATCTCGAACTTGGAAGTTAGCGTTAGTGATCCCAAGCAAGATACCGTTACTGTCAACCAATGCGCCGCCAGAATTGCCTTGGTTCAATACGGCGTCTGTTTGAATAAAATCAACGTAGTTTGATAAACCGTTGCGTCCCGCCCGGCTTACTATTCCTTGAGTGATGGTTTGCCCCAAATCGAAGGGGTTGCCAATGGCCATGACAACGTCACCTACGTGCGTGTCTGGCTCTGAGACCTGGGGAATAATATGAAGATTGTCGGCTGTTACCTTTAATACGGCGAGGTCGGTAAGTGGGTCTGTTCCTACAATTTGTGCTTCAAGAACGCGCCCGTCTTGAACGGCCACATAAATGCTATCAGCGTTTGCAACAACGTGATGACAAGTAAGCAGGTAACCATTTTCCGTCATGATTACGCCAGATCCCAAACTTGTTCGTTCTCGAGGCTGGTTTCTAAATAAACCCGTGTCGTTTTCTATACTCACACTGTAAATATTGACAACAGCCGGTGCAGAGCGACTCAATGCGCCAAAGTAGCTTTCTCGGTTTGCTCTAACGGAAGGGTCAGCAAACCAACCTGAGGTTGAGCCATTTCCTTGCCTAAGTTCAGGTAATAGCACTAGCAACAACACCGCAACGGTGATGCCGAGAAAAACAGATTTTAATAAAAAGCTAAACGTTGAGCGACCAGTCACAAATTATCATTCTTGTTGTTTGTTGCATTTGCTTGTTAACCATGCCGATAGAGCCAGACAAAGCCCAATAAACACATGGCAAACAGTACGCGCTAATACTAGATTAGCGTAACTATTGCGTTGTTACCTATTACGTAAAGCATATCACTTTATTTAATAAACTACCGTAATGAAACGTAAATTTTGTTTTTCTCAACACATAAAACAAAAGCAGCGCCGTATGGCGCTGCTTTGATGTTTAACACTAAAGCGTTAACAAATTACTGACGGATAACCAAATAAAGGGTTGAGTTTCCGCGTTTCACATTAAGCGCAATAACCCCTTTTGCTTCGTCAAGCGCATTTCTAAATTCCGAAACACTCGTTGTGCGAACGCGATTAACACCCACGATTACGTCTTCAGATTGAAGGCCAATACGTGCTGCTGGTGCACCTCGTTCCACATCTGAAACTACGATACCGTCCATTCCCGATTCATCTTGACCATTGGTCAATGTGGCACCTTCCAAAGCGGGATGGATTTGAGCAGCGGTAACGGTGGTGTCGGTTGCATCGTCTAGCACAACTTCAACTTCCATCTTCTCGCCCTTACGCATTACCGTAAGCTCGACTTCTGCACCTGCGCCCATACTCGCGATTTTTGCGCGCAGTTCCTGGAAGCTATTAATATCACGGCCATTAATCGCAGTAATAATATCGCCAGCTTGAAGCCCACCTTTCTCTGCTGCTGAATCAGGCTGAACTTCGCTAACAAAAGCACCAAGGTTCACTTCGGCATTCATTGCTTCAGCTAGACCTGCATCAATATCACTACCTAATATGCCAAGCAGACCTCTGCGAACTTCGCCATATTCAGCAATTTGATCAGTAAGGTTTTTCATCATGTTGGCAGGGATAGCGAAACCAATGCCAACGTTACCGCCGTTAGGTCCGAAGATAGCAGTGTTTATGCCTACTAGCTCGCCGCGCAGGTTAACCAATGCACCACCTGAGTTACCGCGATTTATTGCAGCGTCGGTTTGAATGAAATCTTCATAGCCACCAATACTTAATCCAGAACGTCCCAATGCACTAACAATGCCTGATGTTACAGTCTGTGAAAGACCGAATGGGTTACCAATGGCAACCACAAAATCACCTACTCGTAGCTTGTCTGAATCGGCTAAAGGTAACGCTTTAAGGTCATCGGGCTCAATTTTTAGTAACGCGATATCGCTTTGCTCATCGGCGCCAAGCTTTTTGGCTTTGAACTCTCGTCCATCGGTAAGCTTAACGGTAATTTCATCAGCATTATCAACAACGTGGTTGTTGGTTACAACGTAGCCGTTGTCGGCATCAATGATAACACCCGAACCCAGCCCTCTAAACGGGCGCTCTTGAACCTGCTCTTGTGGGGCTCCAAAAAAGTACCTAAACATCTCAGGTACACGCTGGCGTGAGGTTTGCGTTCCCTCTACAGCAATACTTACCACTGCTGGCGTTGCTTCTTCTAGCATGGGCGCTAGGGAAGGGACTTCATCCTTACTGCCTGAGAAAAACGGTAACGCCGCCTGTGTGCTAGCAGTAAAGCCTAATGAACTAACTACAACGGCAGACGCCAATAAACAATGGCGGAAAGACATTTTCATGTTCGCTTACACTCCTTCATATAATATGCGACATAGCATGGTTTCACTAAAAGAGTCTGAGGCCTTTGAAAAGTTCCCGATGTTACTGTTTTTCTGCGTTATTCTGCTCAGTTCTTCCGACGAATAACCCAGAACCAGAGTTTGCAAAGTCGCGAGGCTGCGTATCGGAAACGCGTTTCACTTTAGACTTGTCAGACTTTTTAAGGTTGTTACGTAAATACGTTGTTGCCTGTTCCCCATAAAAAGGAACTTTACTGTCTTCTTCATCACTGCCTTGTTCTAGCAGCAATTCATACTCTTCAATTTGATGCTTAAGCACATCACATTGATTTTCAATGCTCTCTAAACTTTGGCGGGTTTGATGAATGTGGTGCTGCGCCTGTTGAGCAAGTATTTCTTTTACTTGCTTCTCAGTTTGTGCCGCGTTACCCACACCTTGCTTTTGTTGAAAAAAGCGACCCACGAAAAAGCCAATAATTAAACCAACTACCAATAAAGCAAGAGATACTAACAATTCCATTAAATTCTCCGAATCAATCAACATCAGCAGCTGACCTCGTTCTTACGGCCTTTACGCTGCTTTCGACCATACCTTGAATATAGCAAGGTCGAACCCGAAAAGCGCACACATACTGACATTTATTACAGTGATAACCGTGTATGCTTATTTTCAAGGTGCGATTCTACCGTGATTTCCAGTAAAATTAAGGTCATAATTAGAAAATTCAAGCAGGTCGGTGCAGCAAGCACTACTATTGACTTTTGTACGGAGTGGTTTCGGCGATGACGCCATGGGAAAAATATCAACAAGACCTCGAGTCGTCAGACTTTCATTATGATGCAGCGCAAGAGAATGCTGTAAAGGAACTTCAGCGCTTATATGATGAGCTTACTCAACCTGAAAAAAAGACGACATGGCGGGTTAAACTAAAAGCCGCTTTTGGTAAGGGGCATGCCAAGCCTGGTATTCAAGGTATTTATTTTTATGGCGGCGTGGGACGCGGCAAAACTTACCTTGTGGACACCTTCTATGACTGTTTGCCATTTGAAAAGAAAATGCGTGTGCACTTTCACCGCTTTATGTATCGCGTCCACGACGAGTTAAAGCAACTGAATAACGCGCAAGACCCACTAAAAATTGTTGCGGCAAAACTAGCCAAAGAAGCGAAAGTGATTTGTTTTGACGAGTTCTTTGTTTCTGATATCACCGACGCCATGATCTTGGGTACGCTAATGGAAGCGCTTTTTGGCCATGGCATTGTGTTGGTGGCCACATCAAACATTGTGCCAGACGACCTGTATAAAAACGGCCTACAGCGCGCCCGATTTTTACCGGCTATCGATTTGCTTAATCAAAATACGCGTGTCGTAAATGTTGATAGTGGTATTGACTATCGTCTGCGTACCCTTGAGCAAGCTGAGATTTATCATTTCCCGCTCGATGACAAAGCGATCGAAAACTTACACTGCTACTTTGAACAACTTGCGCCCGAAGAAGGTACGTCAGGCGAAGACATTGATGTGAACAATCGACAAATCAAGACGCTGCGTAATGCCGATGGCGTGCTGATGATTGAGTTTGACGCATTGTGTGGCGGTCCGCGCAGCCAAAGCGACTATATTGAGCTTAGCCGTTGTTACCATTCGGTGTTACTAGCTAACGTTAAAGAAATGGGGCAGCACAACGACGATGTGGCAAGACGGTTCATTGCTATGGTCGATGAATTTTATGAACGCAATGTCAAATTGATTATCTCTGCACAAGTGGCGTTAGAGGACCTTTACACCGACGGGTTGCTGAACTTTGAGTTCAAGCGTTGCTTAAGTCGTTTAAAAGAGATGCAGTCGCATGATTATCTGGCAACTGAGCATCTTCCCTAATATTGAAGACGTCCTGTTTCTTGTCGATGCGCATTAGGTCAACAAAAAAGCATAAAGGCTGTATTGTTGGGTACAAAATAGGGTAGAATTTTGCCACTTTTTTCTGTGCTGGCGCATGATTGTTCATGCTTTAGAGGCTGTTGGAAATTGTTTTCAGCCTTTTAGCCCAGTGCAAACATTAAACCCAATAGAAAACCAACGCAGCATTTCAAATTGCGAATAAGAGAATTTTAAGATGGGAAGAGCATTCGAAGTCCGTAAAAACGCCATGGCAAAAACTGCCGGCCAAAAAACTAAAGTTTATTCTAAATACGGTAAAGAAATTTACGTATGCGCGAAAAACGGTGGTGCTGATCCAGACACTAACCTTTCGCTTCGTCGCTTGATGGAAAAAGCGAAAAAAGACCAGGTTCCAAGCCACGTTATCGAAAAAGCAATTGATAAAGCAGCCGGTGGTGCAGGCGAAGATTTCCAACCAATGCGTTATGAAGGTTTTGGCCCTGGTAACTGTATGGTAATTGTTGACTGCTTGTCAGATAACGCAAACCGAACCATTACCGAAGTACGTAACTGTTTCACTAAAACAAACGCGAAGCTTGGAGCCCAAGGCTCGGTATCGCACATGTTTGATCATCAAGCGGTGTTCCAGTTTGACGGTGACGACGAAGATGCCATCCTAGAGGTGCTAATGGAAGCTGACGTTGATGTAACTGACGTTGAAGTTGAAGACGGCAAAGTGACGGTATATGCGCCTCACACTGAGTTTTTCCAAGTTAAGACAGCGCTAACTGAAGCCTACCCAGACATTAATTTCACAGCAGAAGAGATGAGCTGGATGCCACAAACTGAAACTGACATCAGCGAAGAAGACATGCCGATGTTTGAGAAGTTCATGGACATGCTTAATGATTGTGACGACGTTCAGGATGTTTACCACAACGCGGTTACACCGAACTAAAAGACGTTTGAAACGCGCTACTACGCTTATATGTAATTGGCGCTAATCAGTGTTCAAAAGCCCTCTTGATAGAGGGCTTTTTTGTGGGTGTTACAAGTTCACGGTTTGGTATTTGATAGGAGCCAGTTTGTTTAGAATTTTATTTTCCTGTTGATAGGTAAGCCCCACATCGCGCATAGCACCTTGCACGATTTCCACCAAAATATAGAACTCACGTTCTTTTATATCCAAGCCAGTGTGCGATTCCAGCATAGTTTTGCCGTCGTACTCGCAGGGACCGCCAATGAGTTCACAGGTTTGCGCAACAAGTTGCTCTCGCAAGTGCTGCTTGGGTACGCCTTTGAAGTAATGGCCAATTTCAGGGTGTGTATAAATACGAGTTATTGATACGCCGAAAATGGTATTAAGTGTTTGATGGCCGCCTATTTCATCGTAAAGGCTTTGCTTATTTGTGGCAGCACACCCCGAAAGCGCTAACCCTATAAATGCAACTAAAAACAGCGAAATTCGTGTCATCTTTATTGCCCTCATATTTTAGAAGTTAGCATTGAGTGTTAAATAAAAGCCATTTGAGCTTTGTTGAAGCGGAAGGTTTCCCATATCCACATAGGCAGCAGTAATTGAAAGCGACTTATTAGGGAAATACGCCACAAAGATATCTGTAATGGTATCTTCTTCAGCAAGGCCTCCAAGGCGATTTGATTGTGTTCTTACTTCAGCACCTATGGCAGTTGTTGGGCTAATCAACAATGCAAGTGAGCCTTCCCACTCAATAGTGGCATCATCATCGAGCTCTGAGCCAAAACCTAGCAAACCGAGTGTATTGGCTTTTGTATAACGCGCGGTAACATTGGTTAGCAGGTTAAAGCCGTTTGCAGCACCCAGCCACAGCTTAGTAGCCGATAGGTAGACATCTACGCCGCTGTCATCTTTAGCACCTAGCAATTGAGGAACGCCAATGTTTGGCAAAGGCACGCTACCATCAGGTAAGCTAAGTGAGCTGTCAAAGTCGTTGTTTTTCTTGTATTGAACGCCCAGTGAAACTTGCGGTATCCAAGAGTCTTGGGTAAATACACCATCGCCAAACAGCTTTACTTTCGCACCAATGATATCTTGCTCAATGGTTGCTGAATTGGCATTGGTAATAGCACCGTCGGTAAGCAGTGCAAACACATTGCTGGTTAATCCAGCTGCGATGTCCAGTTTTTGTCGCTGGATGGTGACTTCCACACGGTCATACAAACTAATGCTTGCGCCTGCGGTAGTTAGAGAATAGTCGTTTAAGCTTAAATATTGGACGTTACCACCAAAAGAAATCTCTTCTTTACTGGAGTAGCCTCCAATAAAGGCCCATGGCGTAATACCTCCTCCTAAAGTGCCCTCTACGCCACTGATCCCACCAGATGCCACAAGTCGTGACCCCGAATCTGCGCTAGCGGCTGCGCTAAGCACGATAGCTAGCGCTGCAATACCTCTTTTCATCGTCGCTATTCCTTTTATTTATCATTTTTTGAATAGACCGTAGGGCTACTCTACGTACATTGCACGTGTTTGGCTAGGTCAGTCTGGGTGAGGGCTGTTTTTTTGATGAGCGATTAATGAAGCACGGTTACGAGCTGTTGTGGCATATTTTCAACTATTTATTGAAACTGATTTGTTTTTAATAGGGCTTATCATCAAAAAGCAATGTAACTAACATACGCCATATCAATATCCTTATACAGAATCAACATCGAGGAGCAATTTAATGTCTCATCCAATCATCGAAGACCTAAACAAGCGTTACACGGTTAAGAAATATGACAGTAACAAGCGCATTTCCGCTCAAGACCTAGATGTTATTCTTGAGGCTATGAGGCTGTCTGCATCATCAATCAACTCACAGCCTTGGAAATTTGTTGTGGTAGAAAGTGACGAGGCAAAACAACGCTTGCACGACACCTTTGCTAATAAACATCAGTTCAATCAGCTTCATGCTAAAGAAGCATCGCATGTTATTTTGTTTGCTTATGATCCTAAATTTACTAAAGAGAAATTTGTAAAAAGGGTTGATGCTGAGGTTGCTTCAGGCCACTTGCCAGCAGATATGCGTGAGAACTTCATGGGCGCGTATGCGTTTGCAGAGATGAACACCGATGAGAACGGCAACAACGCAGAGTGGACCAAAGCACAAGTATACTTAGCGTTAGGTAATGTTTTACACACAGTGGCGCGTTTAGGCATCGCCTCTACCCCAATGGAAGGTGTAGATCCAGAGCTTATTGGTGAGTTATTTAAAGACGAGCTAGATGGGCATGTTTGTGAAGTGGCACTGGCAATGGGTTACCCAGATACCAAAGAAGACTGGAACTACGGTTTGCCTAAAGCGCGCTTAGCGAAGGACGATGTTATCGCCGTTGTGTAACAGCAAAAAAACACAGATGTAAAATACAGGCCCTGCGAAGTCAGGGCTTTGTTGTTTTTGCATGCACATATTGTCTCATCCTTGAATCGCGGTTACTCTACCCCCACTTTTACTTTGTCCTTGAGTAAAAGCCGTTATTGATAAAACAATTATTGATAACTCGTTATAGCCTAAATTTTTGAGATGTCGCTTCTGAAACCAGCTCGCTCACGTTCAACGTATTTTCAGTACATGCCGCTAATGCTGGCATGGGCGTTGTCGTGTCTGATCTTAAGTGCGAGTTTTCAAAATAGTGAGATTGCGACTCAAGCGCAAATAACCAAGCAATCGCCGCTTGCCCAGTTCAATCACGCGGGTAATAACTACTCGTTACGCTTTAATGGCGTAAAGCTCTATAACGCTAATCCTAACAGCCGCAATAACGATACTGACGGCGATGATGCCTCGCTAGTCTTATCGTTTCCGCCTAGTTCCTTCACATCCACAGTTGTTGATGCCCCTCACGTTGTTTATTGCTTTAATAAACAAACCTCTGACCCATATCGCTTAAGGCCCCGAGGCCCACCTTACCTCCTGTCATAAAACACAATAACAAGTAATTCACGCGCCCAAGCGCGGTTTTGTTTTGTCCAATTTTTTATTTCAGGAAAACATAAAATGACACGATTTTCATTTCGTGGCGTTGTGTATGTGCTTATTGTTTTATTAGGCCTAATCAGCGCTGCGCCCAATATTTTGCCACAACCGCTACAACAACAGTTACCTCACTGGTATACCTCTCACACGCTATCACTGGGGCTTGATCTCCAAGGTGGTTCTCACTTACTGCTTGAGGCTGACGCTGACGCGTTAATAACAAAGCAGCTAAATAGTTTCACTAGTGACTTACTGAGTGAGCTTAGAGCGCAAGGTATCCGCTATACCAAACAATCTAACTCCAAAGCCTTAAATGATCATACAAATGGCTTGGTACTTACGTTACGCGATGCTAACGATTCACGAAAAGTAAAAGACTTGGCGTTTAAAGTCTCTGCACAGCCTACGGGAACAGGTGCGCTGAATGTTGATATTGATGGTGATGTTTTGCGTCTTTCATTAAGTGAACAGTACGTTCAAAAATTATTGAAAGATGCACTTGAGCGAAGTGTAGAAGTCGTTCGAAAACGCTTAAACGAAACGGGGTTAACAGAGCCCAGTGTTACCCTTCAAGGGAGTGACGGCATATTGGTGCAGATGCCGGGCGTGTCAGACCCAAGCCAAGTTAAAAAGCTACTTGGCACTACCGCACAAATGACATTTCACTGGCAAGTTAACAGTCACTCTGGGCAACCAATGGCCAAGCAGGATGATCAGGGCAACGTGTATAAGCTTGAACAGCGTGTAGCGCTAGAAGGAGAGCACATCACTGATGCATCTGGCGTGTTAAGTTCAGAAACCGGGCAACCCGTTGTCACGTTCAAATTAGACAGTACAGGCGCCAAGCAATTTGCCGCAATGACGCGAGAAAATATTGGTCGCGTTCTGGCTATCGTACTTGACGATAACGTCGTGACTGCACCGGTAATTAATACGGCTATTCCTGGTGGACGAGGGGAGATTACCGGTAATTTCACACTGCCAGAAGCACATAATGTTGCACTAATGCTTCGAACTGGCGCGTTGCCTGTGCCGCTAAATATTATTGAGGAGCGCACAGTAGGGCCTGATTTAGGCAGTGACGCAATTCAAACTGGCATTGAAAGTGGTGTGGCAGGTGCACTGATGGTGCTTGCTTTTATGGTGGCCATTTACGGTAGATGGGGGGCAATAGCAAGCTTCGCGCTATGTATCAATATGGCCCTTGTGTTTGGCGCATTAACGCTATTTGGCGCAACGCTCACTTTGCCAGGCATTGCTGGTCTTATATTAACCATGGGCATGGCGGTTGATGCCAATATTCTCATTAACGAACGTATTAGAGAAGAGAGCCGAAAAGGCCGTCCGGCACTAAGTGCTATCAAAGTCGGCTTTGAAAAAGCCTTTGCCACCATTGTCGATTCTAACTTCACCACGCTCATTGCAGTAAGTTTGCTGTTTATGTTTGGCAGCGGGCCAATTAAAGGCTTTGCTATTACCATTGCACTTGGGTTGATATCGTCAGTCTTTACCGCAGTAGCCTTAACTAAAATGCTTATGTTGTGTGTTGTAAAACTGAGAAAAGGGCGCGAAGCAGAACGTGAACCTCTGCCTTTTAACTCGCCTCTTATTCGCTTAGGCGACACGTTGAAGGGCATTAACTTTTTGTCGAAGCGCAAAATAGCGTTGTCACTGTCAGTACTGTTAACTCTGCTTTCAATAGGACTGTTTACTAAGCCCGGTTTGCATTATGGCGTTGATTTTACCGGCGGCACTATGATTGAGCTTACCGCACCATCACTTTCAACGGACGAACTTCGCAATGTAATTAGAAGTAGCGGTTTTGAGCAGGTGGCTATTCAAGAATATGGCAGTGCAAATCACTATTTATTGCGCGCTCCTTTGCAAAGCAGTGATAGTGAGAACAACCAAAGTTCTGGTGCCATGTCTTATACCGATACGCTAAAAGCCTCAATTCAGCAGGCCGACGGCGACGTGGTATTTGATAAAGTGGACGTTGTCGGGCCAAAGGTAAGCGGCGGCTTTGCGGAACTTTCCATACTTGCCCTGTTAATTGCAGGAGCGGGCATGCTGATGTATTTGTGGGCAAGGTTTGAAGCGCATTTTGCTACGGCTGCGCTTTTAACCGTGCTGCTAGATTTAACCAAAACCATTGGCTTTTTCGCATTAACAGGGATTGAGTTTAACTTAACAGCGGTGGCCGCACTGCTTGCGCTAATCGGTTATTCCATCAACGATAAAGTAGTGGTACTCGACCGTATTCGCGAGCTTTTGCGCATTGATGCTGACAAGCCATTGGCCGACACCATCAATGATGCGGTGAACAGTACGTTAAGTCGCACGGTATTTACGTCAATTACAACCTTGCTGGCGTTGCTCCCCATGGCACTTTTTGGTGGTGATGCCGTCGAGAGCTTTGCCGTTCCCATGGTATTTGCTGTTGTTATAGGCACATCATCTACCCTGTTCATTACCTCAACCTTGCTATATTTATTAGGTAAGCGGCGAGAACGACTTGGCAAAGCGCAGCTTAAGCCAACCGCGGAAGAGGTGAAAGCCTCTCTTGCTCACATACCATAGCGTAAACAAGGACCTCGACATGTTTGCAGTTGATCACATATTACTTCTCAGTGCCACGCTAGCTATTTTTGGTGTGCTGGCGAGTAAGTTGTCACCGCGTTTCGGGGTGCCTGTTTTGGTGTTGTTTTTAGGCGTCGGCATGTTGGCAGGGGAGGACGGTATTGGTCGTATCTTTTTTGACAATGCTGACGCAGCACACGCCATTGGGACATTGGCACTTATTCTTATTTTGTTTGATGGAGGCCTACAAACCTCCAAAAAGTCTATTAAACAGGCGTGGAAGCCTGCCTCGCTGTTAGCGACTTTTGGGGTAGTCGGTACCGCCGCTATCACAGGCCTTGCGGCTATGTTTATACTGGAGTTGCCCTTATACAAAGGGCTACTTATTGGCGCAATCGTTGGCTCGACCGATGCCGCCGCCGTGTTTTCGGTATTGCGTAATGCGGGAATACGCATACCCAACAAGGTGAAGTCCACACTAGAACTAGAAAGTGCTTCGAATGATCCTATGGCTATATTCCTAACGATAGGGCTTATCACCATTATTCAAGATAGCACCACTAGCGCTATTGATTTAGTCGGCCTGTTTGCCAGTCAAATGGGCGTTGGCGCGCTTATTGGTGTCGCCGTGGGGACGCTGGCAGTATGGTTGTTAAGGCACATATCGCTAATGGCAATTGGGCTATACCCCGTTTTTGTGATGCTTTTTGGTGTACTTTCCTTTGGTGTGGCCGCCAACTTAAACGGTAGCGGTTTTTTAGCTACTTTTATTACCGGTGTAATTATAGGAAACAGTCGCTTTGCCTATCAACGTAATACTTTTGTATTTCTAGATGGCCTAGCTTGGCTTAGCCAAATTGCCATGTTTGTTATTCTTGGCTTATTAGTTACCCCTACAGAGCTTTTTGTAAATTGGAAGGAAGGGCTTTTGATCGCGGCAGTGCTTATTTTCGTTGCAAGGCCGTTAGTGGTAATGCCGATGTTGCTGCTTTCTGGTTTCCCGCTTAATGCCTCAGTACTTATTTCATGGGTAGGGCTACGCGGGTCTGTGCCCATTATCCTTTCTATTTTTCCGCTTATTTTTAACATGGATTATGCCGAGTTAATTTTTAATGTCGTGTTTTTCATTGTATTGATATCTGCATTACTTCAAGGCTCTACCTTACCTTTCGCGGCGCGCAAACTAGGTCTAGTGATTAACAATGAGCCAGCCTCTTCTAAAACCCTCGAAATTGTGAAGATTGCGAAAAGTAAAAGAGAGCTTATTGAAATAGTGCTAGCGGCACCGTCAAATGCTATCGATAAAACGGTCAGTGAGTTGTCATTGCCTGAAGACACTGTGGTCGCCATGATTGCACGTAAAGACAAAGCCCTTATTCCCAAAGGGAAAACCCGTTTTAAAGCTGGGGACAACGTATTTGTTATTACTAAATTGACAGATAAAGCAAAAGTGGAGCGCTGCTTTATTTAGCGCGGCTTTTAGCTTTGTTTATCGCTATTGGCGTGTTCTTCATGTAGAATGCGCCGCGGAGTTGGCCAGGCAACCGTCGCTTTCGTAAGAAAGGGGAGGAAAGTCCGGGCTCCAAAGGGCAGGGTGCCAGATAACGTCTGGGCGGCGCGAGCCGACGACAAGTGCAGCAGAGAGAAGACCGCCTAAGCATGTTCGCATGCCGGTAAGGCTGAAAGGGTGCGGTAAGAGCGCACCGCGCCTCTGGTAACAGAGTGTGGCGAGGTAAACTCCACCCGGAGCAAGACCAAATAGGATCCCTTAACGTGTGGCCCGCATGGGGATCGGGTAGGTTGCTTGAATCAGCGAGCGATTGCTGATCTAGAGGAATGGTTGCCCACGACAGAACCCGGCTTATCGGCCAACTCCACATCTTACCTAAACGCTTTTTCACAAAGCGGTTCATTCGTGCTTTTGCACTAAATAATTTTCTCTCAATTAAACTTCATTGAAATCTTCGCAAGTCATTTAATCATTTGGTAAAAGTAAATGGTTACAACCTTCTCAGAGCAAAGAGACTAATGGTAAGGACTAAGAATGAATCACAAAGGTGAGCTTAACTGGGTTGAATTACAAACGAAGCAGCCTGAAGAGGCAATGACATTTTACAACCGACTATATGGTTGGAGTTTTGCCTCAGAAACGAATGAACAAGGTGATGTTTATTGGTTAATTTCTAACGCAGATAAGTTTCCGTTTGGTGGAATTCTTACCTTAAAAGAGGACTCTCCGATAAATTTAAGGTGGGTGACCTATTTTCAAGTAGACGATGTTGATACTGCCGTTTGGGTTGTCGAAGATAACAACGGTACAATAATAAATGGCCCAAGAGATGTAAAAGGCGTAGGGCGGGTTGCATGGCTCCGAGATAAAGAAGGCGCAGAGTTTGGTGTAATTGCACCGTGTACCGATAATTAGAGAGTTCGTAAACGCTTGCTTAGTTGTCCAAAAAAGTAACAAGTAAAAACACTTTATATTTATGTATTAGTTAGATAGCATATACATGTAACAAAATAAAGGATTTTGATGATTGTAACAACACCTATGCAATAGCAATCGGCAGCAACTGCCTAGCGTTGCATTATTCAAGCCGTTGACTTCTCAAAAAGTCAGCGTTCTTTGTTTTATTAGGGCAGATAACTGCCTGAAGGTATTGTTATGAATAATTTTTCTGAGTTGAAACAACTCGGTTGGCAACCGTTCTTTCTTCAACAACTTACTTTAGAAGAGTTTGAACTCTTCGAGCCCGCGCGTGTCGTCGCTCACGATCGCAGTCGATATGTAGTTTTCGACGGTATTTCTTATAAGTCACTAGACATTATAAAATCTCTTCCCAAGATGACTGTTGGCGATTGGCTTCTTATTGACGAGCAATCTCAATTTGTCCGTTTGTTGGAGCGTAAATCCTTACTATCACGGCGTTCAGCCGGAAGCAAATTAGGCCTGCAACTTATTGCGTCTAACATCGAAACACTTTTTATTGTTTCCTCTTTAAATTACGATTTTAACCTTAGTCGAATTGAGAGGTATTTGGTGTTAGCGAGAGATGCGGAAGTTGAGCCAATTATTGTACTGACTAAAGCTGATTTAGCTTCAAACAAAGATGATGCGCTAGACCAGCTTGAAAAGCTTGACTCTAGACTTAGCGTTTTTTGTGTAAATGCTCTTGATAAAGATAGCTGTGAGCGCTTGAAAGAAGAGTGCCCTGTCGGTACAACAGTTGCGCTCTTGGGCTCATCGGGTGTTGGTAAATCTACCATAACCAATACGCTGTTACAGTCAGACGTTCAATTGACTAAAACCATTCGCGAAGATGATAGCAAAGGCAGACACACTACATCGTCTCGCTCGATACATTTTATACCTGGTGGTGGTGTTCTAATTGATACGCCAGGAATGCGCGAATTAAAGATAACTGACTGTTCTGAGGGACTAGACTCTACGTTTAATGATATTGGGCGACTAGCCAAGGAATGTAAGTTTGCAGATTGCAGCCATACTTGTGAGGTGGGGTGCGCAGTCTTAAAGGCGTTAGAAGATGGTTTGATAAACCCTAGGCGATTAGCTAACTATCAAAAGTTAAAGCGTGAGGAAAAGCGAAATTCAATGGAGTTACATGAATTAAGGGCAAAGGAGAAAAGCTTTAAAAAGATGGTTAACTCAGTTACACGCAAGTCAAATCTGTAGTAGTCCATCAACGAATACTCTCCGCCCGGGGAAGACCCCGGGCTTTTTTATCAGCACGATAGCGTTTCTTGTGAGTTCGTTTTCGAGAACAAATTCTGTCCGTTGTATACGCCTAAATCAAACCATTCCTGCGAAACCTAGGATAAGCAGTAAAATTCTTCAATGATAAAAAGCGTCAATGATTCGACTAGGCTTTACAAGACAAACCTTCGTTTTGACTCTTTTACCTTTCAAGCATAAGTTTATCGTTCGATGTTTGACAAAAGTTTGGGGTTGGTGACTAAGTTTCTAACGCCGTGAGCATGGTGCTCGTTAAACTCGTTAGACTTACACCATTTACCCACACTATCAATATTGACAGTGGCGACTTTAGGTCGAACGTTCCAAGTAACTTGAATTGGTGACGCTTTTTCGTCAAAAGTTGGTCCAGTTGTAGAACCAATGTACTGAACTGGCTTTCCTGTTGATGTTGGAATGTTGGGCGCTTGAATATATCCATTCATGCGTTCTACTTCAGTTAGTGATTTGAAATCTAGCGCATCACTATCATTAGCGAGTACAAATACTTGTGCCTCTACTCTAAGGTCTGGATTGGTTGTATTCTCATCTAGGCATGAGCCTAGACTCTCGCCTGGCAATACTTCTGCGGAAGAATACACATAATGTACCTCTATAGTGTCTCCAGGCAATAAGGAATGCTCTTCTTCTCCACAAACATTTCCTTTGACTGGTGATAACTGTGCGGAACTTAGTTTTCCATCAAAAACAAAACCAGTGTGGTTGCCAAGGCCGTCCCCGTTTCCCGCATATGTAGTGTACTCTCCTCCTTTATGCTCTGCGTTTCTATGAAAATGAATATTACATAAGTTCATTTGGCTACGATTGGGTGCAAAACCAAAAATATGCTTATTGGTACCATATATTTGGTCAATATCCCTAGGTGATTGAGGGCCAAACCCTTTGCCGTCCGTGTTTTTCTCAAGTGCTTCTCTTTGAGCTTCAATAACACTGTTGCTAACAGTTGTGGCATTCGCGATGTAACTATTCGCAGAGAGGTATAGCATAGCGGAAGCTAGTACAAGCGTAGGTAAACATTTTTGCATAACAATAAATCCAGTTGTTTCGTTGTATCGTGTTTCGATATTTTGCTTCATCGCTTCTAATGCAAAAATGCAAGGAGAAAGCATTAGAACAGACGCTTCGTATTACTAACTGTAAGTCGGTTCTTAAACTGGAACTTTTTAAATACGAGCAATTTCTATCGAAATTCGTTCAAAATTACTAAACGTGTAACTCTCGTTTAAAGACGTTTACTCTTCTTCTCCACTTCCATCACGGCAAAACAAAAAACAGGTTGAGCGAATTCTGATAGAACTTGAGCGTCATTAGGAAGTGAGGCTCACGTCATTTTCTTAAACTTTTGTTCATCATTTGAGGAGAACATTATGTTTAAGAAAATCATTACAGCAGCGGCCCTATTGGGAGTAATATCAACTAACGTATTTGCCGCAGACTTTACGTTGACGAGTAAAGACATCTCAGAAGGAATGCAGTTAAGTGGTCAGCATGTATTTGCTGGTTTTGGCTGTGAAGGAGGCAACCAGTCTCCTCAATTGAGCTGGGCAAATGCGCCAGAAGGTACAAAGAGCTTTGTGGTAACCGCCTACGACCCTGACGCACCAACGGGTTCAGGGTGGTGGCACTGGGTCGCTTTCAACATTCCATCAGACACCACCTCACTGGTTACTAACGCGAGTGACATGGGTAAGCTGCCCAAAGAAACCGTTCAATCGATTACTGATTTTGGTTCATATCAGTTTGGAGGAGCATGCCCACCACCAGGAGAAGTACATCGCTACCAATTCACGGTTTACGCGCTTGATGTAGATAGTCTGCCCTTGGATAAATCATCTAGTCCAGCACTAGTTGGATTTATGACTAAAGCACATGCCATTGACAGCGCAAAAATTACTGCTGTCTACACTCGCTAAAAAAGGGATTAAAAATGAGATTGTTAGGATTGGATCACATAGTACTGACTGTTAAATCTATAGCAGATTCCATCGATTTTTACACATCGCTTGGATTTGAAGAGGTTACCTTCGGCGAAGGCAGAAAAGCGCTGCAGTGCGGAAGTCAAAAAATAAATCTTCATGAGTATGGAAACGAATTACTACCGCATGCAACTGTACCGCAAAGGGGCAGTGGTGATATCTGCATCGTTTATAAAGGTGTTATGCAAGAGATCATCACGCATTTAGGGATACTTGATATTGACATCATTGAAGGGCCTGTTTCTAGAACTGGAGCGATAGGGTCTATTGAATCCGTTTATATTTTCGACCCTGACGGCAACCTAGTTGAGCTTTCAATCTATTAAATAAGGCGAGAGTGTCATGTCGGTAGGCAACGAATACATTATTGGATTTATTGTTTCATTTATTGCGAATTTCTTGTCGGCTCTGGCAGGAGGAGGGTCTGGTTTGTTCCTCCTTCCCGCTCTTCTTTTCATGGGAATTCCTTATCCTATCGCATTGACTTCTCATAAAATTGCTACCGTAGGGCTGGGTGTTGGAGCAGCGTTTCGACACAGTTTTGTAAAAAGCCTGAATAAAAAATTCATAGTCGGGCTTACATTTTTGGGGTTACCAGGCGTGTATATCGGCGCCCGATTGGCAATATTCATTCCTGAGGACTATGCGAAGCTTGCACTTGGTATCTTGATATTGAGTATTGCTGCAATTCAGTTTTTTTGCGAAACACGCCCATTGAAAGAACAGACTGATGATTTACCGGTTCAAAAGCATGTGTTTGGTGGCTTGGGCTTTTTCGTAATCGCGATGTTAAATGGCTCTTTAACATCTGGTACAGGGCTGCTGTTTACCATGTGGCTAGTGTATTGGTATCGCCAACCTTTTGTGTTGTCTCTCTCATACACCATGATCGTTTGTAGTCTTTTCTATAACGCAACGGGTGCAGTTGTGTTGTCTTCTGATGTTTCAATTAGCCTTCCATTTGTAACGTCACTTGTACTTGGGGCAATAATTGGAGGCTTTTGTGGTGCTAGTTTCTCTCTTAAAAAAGGCGAGTTATTTATCAAAAAGATCTTTGTCGCATCTTGCACGCTTCTAGGAGCCGTGTTGGTTTGTCAAAGTCTGCATGGGCTTTTCTAACGAAGGGACCTTCGGCAACAAGTCTATTAACCATTCCATTTAAGAAGTGCGCGTAAGCTCCCGTAGGTGTTTGCACGGATAGTAGACATATATCAAAAATGACACACTAAAAAGTGAGGGAGCGTTGTACTTGAGGAGTTTAATCTGTTTTATTGAACATTAGGTGATTATGATGAGCGCAACGATACTTACCAAACTAAACGAACTTAGCATAAAACAAAAGACTAACGGGCTTGTTGTAATCACAGTCTTCTTCTTGCTTGTAAACTCGTTCATCGAGCTCCATGCAACGAAATCAAATATTTATGACGCTAAGCGCGACCAAACAAAGTTCCTTGTTGAAGCTGCTTACACGCTTGTTCAACACTATGGACGTCTTGAAGAGTCTGGTGTGCTATCTCGAGAGGTGGCACAGCAACAAGCCAAAACCGCTTTACAACACGTTCGATATGACAATGCAGAATATTTTTGGATCAACGACTTCGAGCCAACGGTTATCATGCATCCCATAAAGGCGAGTTTAGTTGGAAAAAACGTTCAGAATGTCAAAGATCCTCACGGCAAATTTGTCTACCAAGAAATAGTAAAGCTTGCGGAAAATAAAGGCGAGGGCGCGCTCAACTACTATTGGTCAAAGACTGGCAGCGAAGCGCCTGTTGAAAAAATATCGTATATCAAGGCATATAAGCGGTGGGGTTGGATCATAGGTTCAGGCGTTTATGTTGACGATGTCGACGCATTATTTTTTGATGAGGCAGTTGAACATTTTACATGGCTTGGCATTACGCTGACGGTGTTTGTCTCACTGGCATACGCTGTATCTGTGAGTATTACATCGCCAATGAGGACGATGATACAAGCAGTAGAGCAACTATCAAGCGGAAAGGCAGATTTAACTCAGCGAATAAAAGCTGCTGGCGGAATAGAAATACAACACGTAACTAAAGGAATTAACTCTTTTATTTCAAGAATTGAAGGCGTTGTTGCGAACGTACACAGCTCATCAGAACAAGTGAATGATGCAGCTACGTCTCTGCAAGATCGCACGAGAGCATCTAGCAGCCACATGAATTCTCAAAATAGAGAAATTGAACAAGTCGCAACAGCCATGACGGAAATGGCAATGACAGTGAAAGATGTATCAGGAAACGCTAGTAGTGCAGCTTCAGCGGTTTCAGACGCCAATCAATTCATAGAAAAGGGACAGTCTGTTACGAGAGATACAATAGACAGTATCGATAGACTTGCAAAGAACATTGATGACGCGACCGTCGCGGTCGAAAAAGTCAATGCAAGGACTGATGACATCGGCAGAATCTTAACGGTTATCAAGGATATTGCAGATCAAACTAATCTACTTGCCCTAAACGCTGCAATAGAAGCCGCGAGAGCTGGCGACCAAGGACGAGGTTTCTCTGTAGTTGCTGACGAGGTTAGAAACCTTGCCCAGCGAACTCAGCTATCAACCACCGAAATTCAGGAAATGATTGAAACACTGCAAACAGAAACATCAGCGGCAGTAGCGTTAATTCAATCCGGGAAAGTTATCTCAGGCTCAAGTGTAGAACTTATAAAAGAAACTGGTGATGCCCTTAACAGCATTAAGGATTCTATTGGCCACATTTATATGATGAGCACCCAAATAGCGACAGCATCTGAACAACAAGCAACAGTAGCGACCCAAATGGATCGCTCGCTATCAGCGATCAACGAGCAGTCTAACGAAACTCAGAGAGAACTGCAGGCATCAGAACTTTCAAGTTGTGAGCTGGCTGCGTTATCACAACAATTAAGCGGCGAGGTAGCGACGTTCAAATTTGCGTAATTTCACATGCATCAAGTGATAAGAACAGTACACCGGAGATCGCTATGGTTAATACTGATGAACAAAAAATTCTCAATCTAACAAAAGTAGTACCGCTGTTTGTAATAGCTATTTCACTTATTGCAATAGCGCTTGTTGCGGTAAAGACACGACAAAGCTACCAAGATGCGTTTGACGCTTTAAATCTCGAGGTAGTGAATGAACACAAGCGACAGATTGAGCATGAAGTCGAACGAGTTGAGCGCTATATTCAAAACGAAAGTTTGCATCAAGAGGACCGTATTCGAAATTCTCTGCGTCGACGAGTACAGGAAGCAGTGATAACGGCAGAACAAATTTATCGTCAAAATTTGGGGTTATCAGACGAAGAAATTAAGCATCTTATCATCAGTACGCTGTCTGCAATTCGTTTCAATGACGGAAAGGGATATTATTTCATTTATCACATGGATGGGACTTCTGTTATGCACCCCTTTATTCCTTCACTTGAAGGTGAAAATCTTTGGGATCTTACTGACTCAAAGGGGAACTATGTTATTAGAAAGCTTAGCAGTATCGCTTCTGTATACGGTGAAGGTGAGTCTAAATGGTGGTGGGAAAAACCGGAAAGTGTAGATAGCCTTCAGCATGAAAAGTTGGGCTATGTGAAGAGGTTTTCGCCATACAATTGGTTTATTGGAACGGGAGAATATGTCTCTGATTACGAAGGGCAGCTAAAAAAAGATATCATCGATTACGTGTCGAGTATTGGTTTTGGCCTAAATGGATATGTTTTTATCGTAGATGAGAGTGGTCGAGAGCTGACTGTGCATCATGATAGAAATGCGAACGTATTTACAGATGCGCTTGATGTTGAAACACAGGCTCTAAAACAACAGTCTGATTTTACTGGTGTTAGCGAAAATGGTGCTTACTTTCGTACATCAATTTTAGATAATAATGAACAAGGAGCTTTGCGCCAAGTATTTGTAAAACCTTTCGATAAGTGGCATTGGATCATAGGCTCAGAACTATTCCTAAGCCAAATCGACGAAGCTGTTGTTCAAGAGGAAGAAAAGCTCACATTAAAACTACAAAGCGATTTTTATCAATTGCTTGCTTTGTCGTTGTTCATAACAACGTTGTTTGGATTGATGTCATTCCTCTTGGCGAAGAAAATCAGACTTCGATTTGAAAGTTATAGGCAAAAAGTACTGAGTAAATCCGTTGAGTTAAGAAAGCTAAATAACTCATTAAGAAAGAGAGTTAATGAACGTACTCAGGAACTACAGACGTCTTTGGATGAGCTAAAATCAACGCAATCAAAGCTGGTAGAATCTGAAAAAATGGCTGGCTTATTGGGTATTGTTTCTGGTGTTGCGCACGAACTAAATACACCTCTTGGGGTAATGACCACCGGCCTGTCTCATCTTGGCTCAAAAGCTGATGTCTTCTTTGATGACCTGAACAATGGCAAACTCTCGAAAGCTGATGCTGTCAAGCAAGCCGAGACTATGACTGATTGCCTGAAGTTCTTGCAACACAACCTTACGAAAGCGGCTAATTTGGTCAATCAATTCAAATCCCTATCAATTGATTTGTATAGCTCAGCCCCCAAAAAATTCAAGTTTGAAGATGCCGTTGTTGAGGCTATTCATCTAAATAGGTTAAGTCTACAATCAAAATCCATAGAGGTTGATTACTCTGGTATCAATTCAAATTTAAGACTTACACATCACTATCACTCATTTGTCGAAATATTTGACCAACTGTTTCAAAACTCTATTGCGCATGCATTTCGCTCAGATCAAAAAAGTAAATGCATTTGCATAGGGGTCAAAAGGGTCGATAGTGGTTTATTAGTTTCCTACTCAGATAACGGAGTTGGCCTAACGGAGGACATCGAAAATAGAATTTTTGAGCCATTTTACACCACAAAACAGCGCTCAGAATGCACTGGTTTAGGTATGGCAATTGTATACAGTCATCTTGTTCACAAATTGCGAGGTGATGTCGTTTCTCTCTGCGACAGCAGTGAAGGGTTCGACATCGTGTTTCGTATTCCACCTTACCGTTTGGTTCCAAACGCAAAGACGTCATCATCATGAAGACAGTAAAAGCCAAAAAGTGACAAGGAAAGGCTACGTCAAAAAGGCTATTCATTTCATAAAAAGGTAAAACACTATGGTTGATTTTAGAGAGCTCCCTACGTTTGATTCACCTGACACTAGGCTTATACATGAGCAAAACAACGTGTCTTTAACCAGCCCCGCAGCTGAAATTTTTACGCCCATTGCGCATCTCACTTATGGATTTATTGAACCTGGTACAAGTATTGATGATGCCTTATTGTTACTCAATAAACGCCAATTTAAGGATTGGGTGTTTATAGGTTCAAATGACAGAATATTAGGCGCTGTAAACCGAATGATTTTGATGAGTCGCAACGTTTTGATGGTCGCCAATAAGAAAGGGGTCACACGACAGGATCTATGTGTAGAAGATCTTATGTCGCATGCTAAGGCGTTTCCGTGTATTCAACATTCATTGATAACTACCGCCAGAGTTGGAGATATCAAAATGACAATGCAGCAAAGTCACGAGCCAATAGTTCTTGTTGTTGATGAAAACAATGTAATTACAGGGATGTTTTTATCTACCACAATTAACCGTATTGCTGGTGAAGCGATTAATATTGTTCCAACGGTACATTCGTTTAAAGATTGCTTTGAGGTATTTCATGAGCACAGAGAGCTGATGTGAAGTCCGACAAGTTAGGCGGTCTATTTAAACATTGGTGTTAATCCCGAAAGCATTAAAATAAGACCGTCAACTTGTGATTTATTATATTTCGTTTGGCTTGCCATATTCTCCAGCAGCCAGAAGTAGTCTGCATGATTACTGTCAACATTGTAATGCAGCATAGACCACACGCCGCAACAGTACTGCTTGATTGAACGCTCTGAAATAACATCTACATTGTGGTGACGTTTGTCTTGCAAGATGCGGTTCATCAGGTAATCAATCGCGCTAACTGGCCCTTCCAGTAATTGAAAAAAATGACATGGCAATGAGACGAGTACACCTCTTATTTCGTTTTCATTATTAAACTGTTGTGATGTCTTTAAAATAGACCGGATATCTGCCTCGTTTGTTTCTTCACTACGAACACTGACATAAAGCAATTGTTTTAGCGTGCTATTCATGACAAACATCCTCCACATTTTTCAATCCATTTTTCGAGGTCATGGGCGCTCATCGGCTTCGCAAAGACATAACCTTGAATCTTCGTAACACCTCGACACTTAAGGTATTCAATTTGTGTTTTTGTTTCGACGCCTTCAGCGATCACATCAAGCTTCGAATTCTTGGCAAACTCGATAATTGCATCAAGTACTAGTCTTTTTACATCATCGGGATGTTCAATGGTATCGACAAACATCTTGTCAATTTTTAAGGTTGTTATTCCAAGCTCCTGTAAATACGAAAAGCCGCCGTACCCTGTACCTGCATCATCGAGTTTGATATCGACACCAAGAGACGTAAGAGTCTCAACAATACTGTTCGCTAAAGGCAAATTGTTGATTTTTTGGCGCTCGGTGACCTCTACAGAAAAAATTGAAGGACTGATAGCGTAGTGAGTACATACAGACTTTAGCTTGTCTGTAAAGTTATTGTCGTAAAGCTGCGCAGGAACAATGTTTAGTGACCAAAAATAGTGTCGAGAAGCCCAGCAGAAGCGATTAATATCTTCTGCAACTTTCTCAATTAACTGTTCCGTAATTGGCAATATTTGACCATTTTGTTCGACGAAATTGATAAATTGTGACGGAGGTATTGTTTTGTTGTTGCGAGTCACCCATCGCACCAACACTTCCATTCCAAGTACTTCATTAGTTGTCGAATCGACTATAGGTTGGTAAAAAGGAGCAAACTCACGTTGGCTAATAGCCTGACGAACGACACGTTCAAATGAGTTGCGGTATGACATTACTTTTACAATCACATACCAAGATAATATAGTGAAGAAAAAGCATACGGCACCTGCTATGTACACACTCTGCATATGAAAAGTGCTCAGGTAGCTTTTTGTTCCTTGTACCTCCAATCCAACATCAAAAATTCCATTGATACGTGCGGAGCGATATGTGATGGCCAAATCATCCTGGACCGCCCGACTGTTATAGCTAAATTCAGGCTCGCCATCAATTTCGATGCGATAGCTCAGGCATGACATACAAGCAATGTCTTCGTAACGACCTGCATGAAAGGGGTTTATATCGGCGAGTAATAGCCCACTGTTATGGAAAATGCCAAAGAATAAGTCAGAAGAATTGCCATCGTGAATGGCTGATGCAAACAGGTATTTATCATCCAACCGGTGCTGAGTAAATTCCTCAAATTCAAAATGCAAGTTAGAGCTTGCGCACTCTACCGAATCACCTCGAAACTGGCCAATCCAACGAATCGACGGGGTTTCAAAAGTATATCGATTAATTGCTTCTGTCCATGCCTCGCTGCATGTGTCCTGTAAAAGGTGAACGTTATTGATTACTGTTTTTGCATCAAAAAGTGATTGATGAAATTGGTCAAGAATAACCGTCGATGCATTACTTAGCGCAAACCATGCGCTTTGATGTTGTACCCATTGTTTTAATGGGAAGAACAATAATGCTGTAAGTAAACTTGTGATGATACCCAGTTTAACGTTCAATGGCATGCGTTTTCTCCAGTCGATTTGTTATTGTTTTTCGACCAGTCCGTGTTCCACTGCATATCGGACCATTTCTGCTAGTGATTCAATACCGAGTTTAAATTTGATGTTGCGACGATGAGACTCTATAGTTCTGAAGCTGATGTTTAATATGCGAGCAATTTCTTTGCTTGATTTTCCATTTGCAATATATGAGAGGATTACTTGTTCTCTCGTTGTTAGCTTTTCATTGTCAGGCTTTGGTGGTGACTCAAGCAACAGTTGAGCGATTGAGCTGCTGTAGTATTTCTCTCCGACAGCCACAGCTTTTATGGCCTTGTACACCTCTTCCGATGAAGTGTTTTTCAAAATATAACCGTATGCACCTGCTTGCATTGCACTTGTAACAAACTCGGCATTTTCGTGCATACTGAAAATCAATATACGAGTTTCTGGCAGTTTTTCCAAAATTACTTCAGATGCATCAATACCGTTTAATTTTGGCATACTAATGTCCATTAAAATGACATCTGGTTGCGTTTCTATTGCCGTGTCCAACGCCAAAGCTCCATCCGAAATAGCCCCTACTATTTGAATGTCCTCGTAAAATGATAAACAAGAACTTAGCCCTGATTGCACCATAGGATGGTCATCTACCAGCAATACAGTTGTAATTTGCGCTTCACTGTTCATGGTTTCTCCGGCATTTTTTGATTGAAGTAGTTAGCGAAACTTTCTCTGGGTATTTTGGCTTCCACTGTTGTTCCTATTGGTCGCGAAAGTACTCTAAATTGGCCGTGTAAGTATTCAACGCGTTCTGAAAGGTTTCGAAGTCCGATACCGTAGTCATGGTCTTCTTTGTTTTTATGTGAGTTAATACCAACACCGTTGTCGGCAATACTCAGCACCAGCATATCTTGACGTATGACAAGCTTAATTTTGACCTGACACGCCCCAGCATGCTTTTCAATATTGGTGAGTGACTCCTGAACTACTCTATATAGGGTGGTGTTAATGTTGTCTGGCAATAATTTACGAACAGCAGGCTTTTCTATTGACACTTCTATGCCAGTTCTTTCTGAAAACTCACTGGCGAGCGCTTCTAATGCAGATGACAACCCGAGTTCGTCTAAAATTCGCGGATGGAGATGATGAGAAATTCGCCTGATCTCGTGAATCGCTTCACTCAAGTTCGACTCGGCATCATTGAGTGTTCTGGGGACAATAGAATGGTTTTTGCCTAAATGCATCCTTGTGGCTTCAAGTGAATACTTAATCGCTACCAGAACTTGAACAATGCCGTCATGCAGTTCTCGCGATAAATGACGTCGCTCTTCTTCACCCAAGTTTATTATCTTCTGTCCTAATTCGCTGATTTTTTCATCTGCTTTCTTTTTGTGCCTTAGATTAATTGCAATACCAAATAGAAAAATAAGCAAAATTGAGGACAATGCGACGAAGAGAATAATTTGTTTCGTTTTGTTGATTTTGGCATCAAGTTTATCCTGTAACAGATTTAGCTGAGCGTAAACATCATCAAGATAGACGCCTGTGCCAAGCATCCAGTCCCATTTCTCAAGATAAACGGAGTAGCTCATTTTTTCGAGGGTGTCTTTCGAGGATGGTTTGTACCAGGGATAGCGATAAAAGCCGCCTCCTTTTTTTGCATTTTTAAGTAATATCTGAATTATTTTCTCGCCATTTTCACTCTCTAATTCCCAGTAGTTATTTCCAACGCGGAATGGCTCTTTAGGATGAGCAACGCCCGTCCCATTGCCGTCATACACAAAAAAGTAACCGTCTTCACCACCATACAACATACGGTTAAAGACTTGTGCGGCCAGTTTTTTGTTTGCTTTATTCTCAGGGGTAGAGTCGCCATAGACGTGGTCTACAGCAGAGAGGGCTAGTGTTGTATAGTTTTCAAGTTCTCGCTGTTTTTGCTCAACGAGAAACTGTTCCAATGTTTGCAAGCTTTGATGGCTCAAGTCTTTGTATTCATCTGTGACGAAAGTGTATGTCAGTACGGCGGTGAGTACTACTTGTAGTACGCCAAGTATCACCAGTCGAAATGGAAAAGCCATGAGCGCTAGTTACCCAGTTATATTTACGAAACATTAACATTTTCCCAAATATAGCGCGCTTTTGCCACGGGGTTATTGCGTACGTATTTATACGTAGTGGTTACTGCGTAGCAAAAACCCTTAAGTGCACACACTAAGTATTTTATCGACTCCAAATAGGCATTTGCACGGGTAGTTTGAAAGGATGCTGAAATTTAACATTCTCATAACACTGTATTCATCGACGTGTAAACACGTCAGTTTTAAAGGATTGGATTATGAGATTGAAACAAATTTTCACAATACTCACTGTGCTTTTTGCTTCACTTGTTTTTGCTAATGCAAGTATTGCAGCAGACAAAAAAGTTTATCGATGGAAATTAGCAGAAACCTGGGGCCCCAACTTTCCTATTTTCGGAGATGCATCAAAAAACATGGCGAAAATGGTGGAGAAAATGAGTGATGGCCGACTCATTATAAGAATTGATTCCGCTAATAGACATAAATCACCACTCGGTGTTTTTGATTTTGTTAAAACAGGTCAATACCAAATGGGCCATTCAGCTTCTTATTATTGGAAAGGTAAAGACTTTAATACGCTCTTCTTTTCGACAATTCCTTTTGGGATGACCGCGCCTGAGCAGTATGCATGGTTTTACTATGGAGGGGGGATAGAGTTAATGCAGGAAACCTATGATAAGTATGGCATCTTGTCATTCCCAGGCGGTAACACAGGGAACCAAATGGGAGGTTGGTTTAGGAAAGAAATAAATTCCGTTGAAGACCTAAAGGGCTTGAAAATGCGTATCCCTGGATTTGCTGGTGAGGTGCTCGCCAAATTAGGAGCAAAACCTACAAACATACCATCAGGTGAGCTATACACAGCGCTGGAAAGAAATACGATTGATGCTTTAGAGTGGGTCGGACCATCGTTAGATCTTCGAATGGGGTTTCACCAAATAGCACCGTACTACTACACTGGCTGGCATGAGCCTGCGACTGAACTACAGTTTATGGTTAACAAACGTGCTTATGACCAATTGCCCCCAGACCTTCAAGAAATTCTAACAATTGCAATGCGCACAGCGGCTTACGATATGTACGCGCAATCCATGCATGAGAGTGGCGAAAAACTCGCTGCGCTGCAAGCTGAATATCCAAATATCAAAATTCGCTCTTTTCCTCCCTCAGTTATGGCTGCAATCAGACAAGCCAATGAAGAGTTGCTTACGGAGTTTGCTGAAAAAGATCCTCAAACTAAAAAGATCTTGGATTCTATAAAGGCATACCAAGCTCAAATTCGTGAGTGGACAAACTTTTCAGACCGAGCCTATCTCGACAACTTCGACGCAAAGTAAATCAGTTCTCTTGCTAAAGGGCCAACACGGATGAGGCCCTTTTTTTAGGAATCATTATGCAGTTAATAATTTTAAGTCTCCGTAAATTCATAGATGGTATTGGTCACTTGTGCAGTGTCCTAATGATCTTAATGATCGCCAATGTTTTTTATGATGTTGTTATGCGTTACTTTTTCAACGATGTCAGCATTGCTATGCAAGAACTCGAATGGCACCTTTTCGCAGCCATGTTCATGTTTGGAATTGGATATACGCTAAAAGAGGACGGTCATGTTCGCGTTGATATCATCTATGACAAATTGTCCATTAAGTCACGCTCAATAATTAATATAGTCGGAGCAATGGTATTCGCTACACCTATAGCGGTGCTAATTGTCTATTACGGCTTCGATTATGTGCTCGACGCCTATCAAATGGGTGAGGGAAGTGCTGATCCGGGTGGCTTGCCACATAGATGGATCATTCGTTCTGTTGTACCTGGCTCAGCCATTTTTCTAATCATGTGTCTCACATATTCAGTGCTAGTAAATGCACAACTCTTCTTCTCTGTGGTAAAGGGCAATCAATCATGATAGGTCTCGTTCTTTTTGGTCTTGCTTTATTGTTTCTTTTCGCAGGATATTCCGTCGCATTCACCTTTGCAGGCATTTCAGTCATTGTTGGCGTCATTGTTCTAGGACCTGACTTATTCGCTTTCATGCCATATCGCATTATGAGCATTATGGAAAACACCACATTGATGGCAATTCCAATGTTTGTATTTATGGGCATTGTTCTTCAGAAAACTGGCCTAGCTGAGAGGTTACTCGAAACCTCTGCGAAATTGTTTGGTTCAGTTGCCGGAGGTGTCGCAGTTTCCACCGTTATTGTTGGTGCACTATTGGCGGCATCGACGGGAGTTGTTGGAGCGAGTGTTGTTGCTATGGGAGTGATCTCTCTCCCAGTTATGTTGAAAAACAATTACCATGAGCCTACTGCGACAGGTGTGATTTGTGCGTCCGGCACGTTAGGGCAAATAATTCCTCCGTCTATTATATTGATAATTCTTGGCGATGTTATGGGCGTTCCAGTAGGCGACCTTTTTAAAGCCGCAGTCATTCCTGGCTGTCTTCTTGTCATCGTCTATACACTTTATATTTTAATACTCGGCCAAATTAGACCAAGCTACTGCCCTCCTATTACCGTTGATGAAAAAAAACGCGAGTTAATTGTAGAAGCCATCAAAGGTATCGTACCTCCGCTAGCGCTAATACTTGCTGTTTTGGGTTCTATTTTCGCTGGGGTAGCTACACCAACAGAATCCTCTGCTATTGGTGCTGTAGGTGCTGTAGTACTCTCGATTGTCTATGGTAAATTTTCAGTTTCAAAGCTGCACTCTATATCCAAAGAGACCGTGAAAGTCACTTCCATGATTTTCGCAGTTCTCATCGGCGCAACTGCTTTTTCGATGGTATTCAGTTACAGCGGCAGTGAATACCTTGTAGAAGAGTTTTTCTTAAACCTTCCCGGTGAAAAATGGACCTTTATCCTGTTAGCAATGGTTGCAATTTTGATTCTAGGGTTCTTTATCGATTTCATAGAAATAGCTTTTTTAGTTGTTCCCATTATCACGCCGGTCGCTCTTGCATTGAACATTGATTTAGTGTGGTTTGCGATACTTATATCAATGAACTTGCAAGCCTCTTTTTTAACGCCACCGTTTGGATTTAGCTTGTTTTACTTGAAAGGTGTGGCGCCGAAATCTCTAAAAACAACAACAATTTATAAAGGAGTTATACCGTTTATCTTTATGCAGTTAGCGGTGCTCGCTGCGATCATAGCGTTTCCTGAATACCTAATTCTAAAGTGATGCAAACAGGATCGAGGAAGCTTATGTGGAGCTCGCTAATTATTTTTAGGATCACATTTAAAACGTTCTTTCATAACTAATGAAAGAACTCTCACTCAACTAACTTTGATAATTATTAAAAATGGGAGAATCACATGTTAAAACGAATTGCAGGAGCATGCGCATTAGTATTAGTAAACACCCCTGTTGACGCTGTTGAGATCAGCTTTAAGGGTATGATAAAAGCTGAAGTTGTTACCTCAAGTCAAGCGGTAGCAAGTTATGGGAGTGTCTATAGTCAAGTAGCACCGTCTCATGCTTTGCGAACCGATGTTTTTGAAGGTGCTCCAGCCGACGAACAGCAAACTCGATTTCTTGAGTCAGCAGCAACATCTTTTCAAGCGGCTCACTCTCGTTTTTCATTAAACATGAAGCATGAAAACCTGAGGGGAGTGTTTGAGCTGGACTTTATTGATGGTGAGGACGGTTTTACCAATCAAACAGCTATCCAGGCACAAGAGCCAAGGCTTCGTTTGGCTACCATATACTATGATTATTCAGATAGATTGACATTTTTCGGTGGCCAGAAATGGTCAACGGCAGCTGGTATTAAGTCTAGTGGAAGCTATAACTGGATTGGAAATGCATATCGCGCAGGTAATTCTGGCTTCTTGGCAATGGAGGCTGGAGTAACTTACAAAGGAGACGCCTTAACTATTACTGGCGCACTTACGGGTAAGGGGAGAAATGCCGGAGCCAGTGGTATCAATGCCAATGAGTTGGGTCGTATGCCTGGTTTTGCTATTGACATTAACTACCAGTTTTCTGGTCACAAAGTTGGTTTTGCTGGGCACTTGGCAAAACTAAAATATGAAGATGAGGCTGGTTTTGTAGGTGGACGAGATCAAGACGCCAATTTATTTAAAGTGTATACCACCCTTAATTTTGGCGATGTCAGTTTAAATGCCGAATACTACAATGGCGAAGCCCTTAACAATCAAAATGCGCTTGGTGTTGCGCCTGCCGCAGGCTTAGGTGCAGACGGCCAAGTTCGGGAGAGCTTTAGTGAGTCTGGCTTTTTCACTTATGTTAGCTGGAATGTAAGTGCAAAGAGTAATGTGAAAGTTGGATATGGCACGGCCTCTGTAGACAATGGTGATGTTGGTAGATTGACAGCAGGTCAGCTAAACGAAAATACCACCGCGTACATCAACTATGGTTATAAGATGGACAATGGTCTAACGACATTTGCTCAACTTACTCGGTTCGATACGGAATATGGTAGTGATTTTGAAAGTTTTTCTGTAGCGGTAGCGCGAGCCGGTGTTATTTATCGATTTTAATTGCTAAAAACGAAAAAGGCCCATTGCGCCATGTTAGTAATGGGCTAGCGCAAAGTAAGAATAAAGGCGATAGAGATGAAAGAGAATATTAAAAGTACCCCGGCCCCTATGGTACAAACATTTCACATTTGTCAGGCAAATACTCATGTTTTTCGTGACTTGTATATGTATACAACAATGTTTGTATTAGTTTTGTCAGGCTCTAAGCGAGTTGTACAAAGTACTGACGAGGGTATTAAAATACGACCTGGAGAGCTTTTGATTTTCCCAAGCGGTTCGTTTATCACTATAGAGAATCGCATTATTTCAGGAGGTGATTATCAAGCGTTTTGTGTGTCTTATCCTGACGAATTGATTGACCGTGTTTTCAATATGAAAACGAGACACGCTGATAAAAGCAAGGCCCTTCATATCACAGCATTGCCAGCGGGCTTAATAGAAATGATTAGAGCTTTACCTGAAAGTACATCTAATAAATCTATCCCTGAGGCGCTTAGGCTCAATAAAGCACTAGAGCCCTTGGTTTGGTTACAATCAATGGAAATAATGCTAAAGACGCCTAACGACAAGCGTATAGACTGCAAACTTCGCGATCTTATTAGCGGTGCACCAGATCGTAAGTGGCGCATAAATGACGTTGCTAGTGCGTTTGGTTACAGTGAGGCTACATTGAGACGCAAATTAACCGAATGTGGTACATCTTTTTCAGAAATCGTGACTAACGTACGCCTTGAATGTGGCTTGACCATGCTTCAAACAACAAACCTGCCAATTTCTACTATTGCATTAGAAAGCGGGTTTTCCACACCGTCACACTTCTCCGATATCTTTAAGCAACGATTTCATATTCAGCCGAAGCATATCCGCGACCCCTCACATTGAGCGAATTCTGATAGAACCTGAGCGTCATTAGGAAGTGAGGCTCACTTCATTTTCTTAAAATTGTGTTCATCATTTGAGGAGAACATTATGTTTAAGAAAATCATTACAGCAGCGGCCCTATTGGGAGTAATATCAACTAACGTATTTGCCGCAGACTTTACGTTGACGAGTAAAGACATCTCAGAAGGAATGCAGTTAAGTGGTCAGCATGTATTTGCTGGTTTTGGCTGTGAAGGAGGCAACCAGTCTCCTCAATTGAGCTGGGCAAATGCGCCAGAAGGTACAAAGAGCTTTGTGGTAACCGCCTACGACCCTGACGCACCAACGGGTTCAGGGTGGTGGCACTGGGTCGCTTTCAACATTCCATCAGACACCACCTCACTGGTTACTAACGCGAGTGACATGGGTAAGCTGCCCAAAGAAACCGTTCAATCGATTACTGATTTTGGTTCATATCAGTTTGGAGGAGCATGCCCACCACCAGGAGAAGTACATCGCTACCAATTCACGGTTTACGCGCTTGATGTAGATAGTCTGCCCTTGGATAAATCATCTAGTCCAGCACTAGTTGGATTTATGACTAAAGCACATGCCATTGACAGCGCAAAAATTACTGCTGTCTATACGCGATAAGGAGAGAGTGATGAAACATCTAGTACTATCCAATTCAGCAATGCCAGGCACAATGCAAATTAGCAGCAATGACATCGAACACGGCGATTTTATGGCAAAGCAACATGAAGCTAATGTTTTTGGTGGAGAGGGCGACAACATTTCTCCTCACTTGGTATGGAGTGGCGCGCCAGAAAAAACCGAAGCTTACGCTGTTTTTGCATACGACCCAGATGCGCCTACCGGTTCCGGCTTTTGGCACTGGCAGGTCGTAAATTTGCCTAAAAACATAACATCTCTGGACACTGATGCAGGTAACCCAATCAAAAATGCGCTACCTGAGGGGGCTGAGCAATACGTTAATGATTATGGATTTGTTGGTTTTGGAGGTGCATGTCCGCCCAACGGTCGAACCCATCGGTATCAATTTACGGTTTATGCACTCTCACAGCGTCTAGATATTCCTGAAGATGCGTCAGCAGCCGTAGTAGGTTTCATGGTCAATGCCTACTCTCTTGGCTCCGCAACGTTAGAAGCACTATACAAACGTTAGTTAACATGTGGGGCGATGTGTGGTTTGTCGCCCTTCATTTAAAATACAGGGTTTTGTTCCATGAAATGCCTTTTCTCGTCAGCAAATCGTTGGCATTTTTATCTCGTATTTGTTGTTTTCTCAACTCTATTCATACAAACAGCGTACGCCTCAAACGATTTGTCAGAATCAAGAAACTTGGTGTTGCAGATAAAGCAGCTTCAACAAGCGATTTCAGAACAGCAAGCAAGATTAGAACAGCTTGAGGCAAAAGTTCGCGAGAGAAGCATTGAGTTGCAGAAAACCGGAACAGTTTTCAGTGAACAAGGCACAATACCTGACTATACACTTGCGTCAGATAACCGAGGAGACGGGAGAATTTCGGCTCCTAAAATAAAGCTAGGCGGTTATGTTCGGGCTGACTTGATTTGGGACTTTGACAATGCAGGAAGAGAAGACCTTTTTATAGCTCGGACGATACCTCTAGATGGCAGCCCTGAAGACGGTCAAAAGACGTCGTTTCTCCACGCAAGGGATACTCGGCTTAATGTTAATTTGGTAGACAGATTGTTGGATACGCCAGTAGAAGCATTTATAGAAATAGATTTTCTTGGAGCAGACGGTAATAGCTTCTCAAGTAACTACTCTCCTAGATTGCGCCACGCATGGTTCAATATCGGAAAATGGACGATCGGTCAAAGCTGGTCGGATTTTACTGACACAAGAGCGAAACCTGAGTCAGTGAACTTTAATACGCCAACAGGACAGCCGTCTGTACGAAAACCAGGCATTCGTTATAAATCTGTTTTACGCAATAGCATGGCATGGGGAGTTGGCATTGAGCAGGCGGCCAGTGATTTTACAAATAGTGAAATAGACAACGTTGACAATGTAGTTCCTAATTTAACAGGGTTTATGGAATGGCATAACAAAATGGGACGATTTAGGCTTTCTGGACTAGTAACAACATTAAGTTATGGTGACAATAAAAAAACGGCTGGCGGACTACAATTCTCAGGACGAGTTAAAACGCCGTGGCTTCACGAACGAGATAATATGGTATTTGGAGCCGTTTATGGCCAAGGTTTCGCTCACTATTACCCAGGGCTAGTTTCCCAAGAGTTAGATGGCTTTATAATTGACAACAATATCGAAGCTACAACGATTACGAGCGGGTTTGCTGGAATTCAACATTGGTGGAACAGTGCACTTCGAAGCACACTTGAGTACAGCCAAATTGTATTGGAGACACCAATAACGCTCCTTTCTGAGCAATCAAAACGCAATGAACGATTTTCGGTTAATCTAATGTGGTCACCTTTACCGAAAACAACAATTGGAATCGAGTACTTATACGGATATCACCAAACACAGTCAAATGAACAAGGAACTGGTAAACGTGTAGGGCTTATGGCGCGATATGATTTTTAGTGCTTATCTGTCTTTCCTCAATTTAAGGTTTATTACGTCATTAATAAACGTAGCGGTAGTGCAACAAAAAACAGCTAAAGACTAATGGATTCACAAATTTGCCCAATGTTGTCAGGCGTCATACCTGGTTGTAAAAAAGGGTCTTGTGACGCTATGCTTCTGCGCTGTTTTTTATCTGCCGCAATTACCTTATCTATCCATTCGGCGTGGACAGATACTCTTGTA
>CAYVST010000024.1:0-46609 GCA_964454185.1 uncultured Alteromonas sp. | reverse complement strand
TACTTGGGAGCAGTTCTGGAGTAGAAATAGAACCAGAGCAAAAATGCAGAACGCTATTGTCATCACATTGAATTAACGACAGATCATCCTCTGAAATGTGCTTGTGCGCCGCATTATCAACATAAAAATCAAATGAACGCTCGCCGTCGTCGTCTAGATTAACGAATGCTAAGGCTGTTTTGCCCGCGTCAGTAGTCCACACAAAATCGGTATTCACTTGGTAATGCGCTAACATTGCTTTAAGAAACTCGCCGAAGGTGTCGTTGCCCACTTTAGAAACCATTGCACTTTGCCCACCTAACTTTGCAACTGCCACGGCGACATTGGCAGGCGCACCACCCGCGTAGGGTTGAAAGGGAAGCATGGCAGGTGTGCTATTGTCTTTTGGCGCAGCACCCTGGCTTAACATATCAATTAGCACTTCACCTAAACATAAAATTTTCATACCCACCTCGACACTATTCATAATTCACTACTCGGGACGATTCGAACGTTACTGCGTTTCTAACTGCACAGGGTTAGCAGACTTTCGCTGTAGTATTGACCATCACCTCAATTAAATCAACTTAATTGATTTAATAGTTATATACTCATGCTTTCACCATCAAGTAACGATTATTCTGTGATAATCTTAGCGTAGCTTTCTTTACATAACTCTTTGCATAACTTTTTGCATGACTTTTTTTACATAACTTTTGCCAACACTCTGGTGCACATAAATAGTGAATACACCTATAGACTTAACTGACAATAATGCGCCTGAACTGTTAGACAATCGTTCTACAAACGAACGCGAGGTGCTCTCGCTTATACGTCAACACGGTGCACTCCCTAAGGCGACCATCTCAAAAATGACTGGCCTGTCAGCACAATCTGCAACGGTAATTATTAAAAAACTGGAGACTGACAACCTGGTAAAACGGCTTCCCGCTGAGAAAGGTGCCATTGGGCAACCTAAAATACCCTTTGCACTTAATGAAAGTGGTGCATTCGGCGTAGGTTTGAAAATAGGTCGTCGTAGTTATGATATGACGTTAATTGATTTTACTGGGCAAATTGTAGATTCCATTCACGAAGCCACGCATTATCCAACTGTTGATTCACTGTTAGCATTTGTTCAACGCGCATATTGTGAGCTCGTTGATAATTCGCTTGCGGGCTTAGAAACGCCCGTGATAGGAATGGGTATTGCGATGCCTTTTGAGCTTTGGAGCTGGGCCAAAGAAGCTGGGGCACCTGAAGAGGAGCTTAAGCGATGGCAGCATTTAGATATTGAACGGCATGTTTCATCGCTTGTCTCGCTTCCCGTATTTATCCGAAATGATGCAGCCGCGGCTTGTAGTGCCGAGCTCTCGTTTGGAAACCCTCATCAATGGCAGCACTTTCTCTATATCTATGTGGGAACTTTTGTTGGTGGGGGCGTAGTGCTGAACAACAGCCTCGTTGGGGGGCATAGCGGAAACGCGGGAGCTGTCGGTTCAATGTTACTTTTTAATGGCGAAGAAGCAACGCAGCTCATTAGTCAATCATCACTCTACCTACTTGAACAAGCACTCAATCAACGCGGAGAAAGAGGAAGCCAGCTGTTTAAGAACACAGATAGCTGGCACTGCGACGAACAAACATTACAAACTTGGATAGAAGCATCAGCCCATGGTCTAGCGCAAGCGTCACAAAACGCCATGAGTCTGCTTGATTTGGACGGTGTAATTATTGAAGGGGCAATGCCCTCAACCGTTAAGCTTCAACTAATAGAAAAAACACAATCTGTTCTGTCTACACTAGATAGCAGGGGCTTATCCCCCATTATTGTGTGTGCAGGAAAAGTAGGCCCGAAAGCTCAATCAATTGGAAGTGCTAATCTGCCCTTGTTAGCAAACTACGCTAAACGCGCTTAACGACTGTTTTCATGATGGGCGGCATCAGCGTCAAAAAACACTACTGCGCGAAATCAGCTGTTTCAAAATATAAAATGTGGCTTTCAAGACACCTTTCAAAGGCGGTTTGAAGCTGCCTGACACTAGGGGTGCGACTAGCGAGTTTACCGAGAAGCTCAGGTTTCGGGCATTGTTCCCCTTGAACAATGGCATCAAATGAAGGCCTGTGTTGAATTTGATAAATATAGAGGGGGCGGCTCTCATCAGTGCTAGGCAGTGTTACCCAGGTTGATGTAGTTAAGGGTGTTTTCTGTGTACGTTCTTTCTCATTATCCGCCTTGTCTTCATCATTTAAAAATGAAGAAATTTGCCGCGTATAAATCTGTTTAACAAACCGAAAGTCTGCGTCTTCAAGCCATGGTAGGCCACCTCGTTCAAAATGCCCTTTAAAGAAAGTAGCACTAATGGAAAAGGTGTCTCCGTTTACTAGCCTATTTAAATCAAATGAGTCAGGTAACACTGTCACATGAGGACGCCCATCGCTTGACGTATGACTGCGCTGTGCCTTAAGAAACGCAATCAATGCCGTTTCATGGGTACTCACCACTTTATACACAATTTGATAGTCATGCGGTACGCTGTAAAGAGGAAGGTGACTGGCGTACAAATTGGTGCCATCAGTCAACAGTACCATTCCATGCATACCCATTCGATGATGATGAACGTGAGAGGCTGCGCGCTCAGTTTTTTCATCGCTTTGGGCAACGGCATCTAGGCAAAGCTGAAGCATCAGCAAACTTACTATTAATAATCTCATCATTTCTCTGTTCTCGAACGCGAGCCCACAAATACCCAATCAAGCAATACATAAATACATCTTTTTTGCTTGAGGTAAGCGAGGGTGAGTAAAGGCATCAGCGTTAGTATTGCATTGCGACTGCTAACAAATAAGCGATAGAATCTTAATAATTAATTCCAAAACGGAAATGTTTTATGGATATCGATGATTTGAAAAAATTTTTAGTGATCGCGCAAGAAAGTAACTTGCAGAGCGCTTCGCGAGAACTCCATATTACCGCTGGCGCGTTGTCGAAAGTCGTTAAACGATTAGAAGCAAAACTCGGTACACCCCTTTTTGACCGTGTAGGTCGCAATATCGTTTTGAACCAACGTGGATTGAAGTTTCGAGAGTATGCACTGCATTTGGTTCATGAGGCTGAGCAGGTTATTAGCGAGTTTAACGGGCAACGTCAAACCACGACCGTTCGGTTGTGCGGACCTTCTATTTTGCTACAGCATTACTTCAATAGCCTTGCCAACACCTTATCCCCCCTTCCCTACGAGTTTGTCGTAGAGGCCTGCTGGGAAGGACAAGCATTGCAGCGCGTAACGTCTGGTTACGCACACCTTGCCTTAGTCACCAAAGAAGGGTTGAAGGAGAACAGCCAAAACAAAACACTGTCGCATATCAGTCTAGGTCACGCTAACTACCACGTCGTGGCGAGTAGTACGCATCCGTTATTAGCTAAGTATCCTAATGCAAAGGTGCCCGCTAACGTTCTTCAATCGTATGGATTTGCTTGCCCCAGTGTTTCACCTTTCTGTGGCATACGCCGCGGCATTGGTTCAGATGGATGGCGAGACGATAAACTTAAACGACAAATACATTATCGATGTGACGATTTCAGCGTATTACTTTCTTTGGTCAAAAAGGGAGTGGCATTGGCCTATGTACCAGACTTTGTTGTTACAACACACAATTTAGTGAGCATCGACGTTATCGATTGGCATGACACTAATGCAGAAGAAAGTGTATTGATTTACCAGCCAAGTTTGGCGCACGGATGGCTAAATACCTTGGTTAGCCATTTGACTTGATATGGATACAATGTACATACAAAAAGGCTCTAGCGACTGACGAAGCATGTAATGTACACTTCGCAGTAGCTAGAGCCATAACGTTTTACAACGCCTATTTTTAGTGTAAGTTTTTATCTAGGAAGTTGAGAAGGCCTTGGTACAGTTCCTGGCGATTACTTTCATCATACACGCCATGCCCAGCCTGAGAGTATTGCAAATACTCTGGTGCATTACCCACTGATTTAAGCTTTTTAGCCAACATTTCCGAATTAATTTCGGGTACACGTCGGTCTTTAGAGCCATGTATTAACATCACTTTCGCTTTTATCTCTTCGGCATGGGTGATAGGTGAGAACTCAGCAAGCTCTTGCTTATTCGTTCCCAATACACGTTTAAGATACTCTTCACCGCCCCAGCTTGTTGGAATATCACTTTCTGAGTACACGTACTGAAGGTCGTATATTCCAACGTAACCAATGGTACACTTGTATAAATCTGGCTCACGAACAACTGACATAAGCGCCGCGTAACCGCCATAACTCGCCCCATACGCACACACATTGTCACCATCAATATAGCCTTGATCAATTACCCATTTCACTGAGTCATTGATATCTTTAATCATGTTGCCGCCCCACTCTTTATAGCCTAGGCGTTCAAAACGTTTACCGTAGCCATCACTGCCTCTGAAGTTAACGCGAAGTACCGCATAACCCCTATTGGCAATAAGCTGGGTTTCGGCATCATACTCCCAAAAATCTCGAGTGCCGGGTTGATGCGGTCCACCGTGGATAATAACTACAAGAGGTGGCTTGCCTTCGTCCTTTTGTACTTTAGGCATAGTCAGGTAGCCGTGTACAGTTTCTCCATCTTCGGTTGGAATCGCCACCGGTTGCATGGCAGCCAAAAAGCGAGGGTCAATCCATGAACTATTCGCCCAAATAAAATTTGCGCCCATTGTTTCGCTATCAAACAGGTAGTATTCACCTGGGTTGATATCACTTGAAACGTGAACAAGAAGAGTTTTCCAGTCTTCCGTTGTACTCGCAATATCCACGGTTTGGCCAGCAAACGCGTCAGCCAACATTTTGTGAATTTTTCCAATTTTTGAATCGGTTTTTGCGTAAACGAATTCAGATTTTCCCGGGTACGTAATACCGACAGCAGGCATACCGCTGCTATCTAGAATAACCCCTTCAATATCGGTTTTATGATCAGCAAAAACACGCGCATACTCGCCAGTTTCTAAATTTAGCGTCCATAAAGTGTGTATCTCTTCATCACCCGTGCGACCAGAAAGATAAACTGACTTGCTGTCTTCGCTCAGGCCAACGGGGTAAAGACCTTCTCGCATTTCAAACGCTTCAGTTAATGGCTTCCAGTCAGCGTCATTGTTAGGACGATAGGCAGCATGCCCAAAGTTGTTTTCGTCACGCCACGTCATAAAGGTAACTTGGCCTTTTTTGTTTGCCAATGCACGACTGTGACCATGGGGTAAAACGTCAAGCTTTCGCTTTTTCCCAGTGTAAATATTCAAACGGCTGATGATAGCCGGCTTATCTCTTGAATCGTAAAATAGAGAGCCTTTTTTGGTCCAAGGATATTCGGCAATTAAGATATTATCTTCATCATCTTCTAGATAACTTAAGATTTCTTGACTTGCGCGGATGTTATCTTTGTTCGATAGACGAGAGCCAGCTTTAGCATCACTTGCGCGATAGCCGTAAAGCATTTCTCTGTTAGAACCATCAGCGTTCATGGCAAACAGCTCGCCTGTAGGAATTGGCGCGTCAAAGTTGCTTTGTTTTTCGGCGTACTCAAACACCAAGCGCTCATTGTTTACCCAGTTAACGGTGTGGATAATGTCTTTGTTTGATGGTCTTATCCCCCCAACAACTTGCATGTCAGCGGCATTTAATACAGCTAAAAATACACGACCATCGTAATTTACGCGTGCCGCAAGATATTTGCCGTCTGGAGACAATTTTAAATCTAAGTAATCGCCGTGTTTTATGAAGTATTCAAGAGGCAGTTGTTGAGACGCAAAAGATGCAGAGCTCACAACTAATAACATTAGTGAGAGTAAAATCCCTTTCATTTTTAACCTTTGTTTTTTGGACGTTTTTGCTATGTGTGTTCAGCGGCAGTGTAATATAAAGTGCACACCGAAAAAAGAACGGTGTGCAATAAGTACCTTAAGTCATTCGTTTTTAAAGAAACTTTTTATTTCTTAGGGTTAACGCGTTACGACGTTTTTAGCCCCTTTAATTAGTGCTTCTTTGTCGATTTTATTCGGCACTTCCACTCCGCGTCGTGCTGCTGGACGAGCTTCTATGCTGTTCTTCCATCGAATGAGATTATCTAAACCATCAATGCTGACGCCAGACCATTCGTACGTGCGCACCCAGCACCAATTTGCCATGTCAGCAATAGAATAGTCGTCAACCAAATATTCTCTGTGTGCTAGGTGCCCATCAAGCACCGTAAACAAGCGACGCACTTCGTTTTGATATCTGTCGATGGCGACAGGTATTTTTTCTTCCAAGTATCGAAAAAAGACATTGGCTTGCCCCATCATGGGTCCTATGCCTCCCATTTGGAACATTAACCATTGGGTTACCTGGCTACGTCCCTTTGCTGAACTCGGTATAAACATGCCCGTTTTATCAGCTAGATAAAGCATAATTGCGCCAGACTCAAAAATAGTGTGATCACCTGCATCACGGTCAACAATCACAGGTATACGGCCATTCGGATTCATTGCAAGAAAATCCGGGGTTTTCTGCTCACCTTTCATTAAGTTAACGCTATGGGCAGTGTACGCTAACCCCATCTCTTCTAATGCAACTGAGGCTTTCCATCCATTTGGGGTAGCCGCTGTGTATAAATCTATCATTAGGCCCTCGCACTCTCTCTGTTGCTCACTGACTCATACCAACGCTTAAGATTAGCTTGCTCATCTTTGATTCGAATGTCGACTACCCGGGCAAAGTCAATGGCACAAAGCGCGGTAATGTCGGCAATGCTAAATGCATCACCGGCAATAAAGGGTTTAACGCCAAGTCTTCTCTCCAGAATATTGAGATACTTTGACGCATTTATACCGGCCTCTTTGCCATACTCAGGCACAGGCACCATACGGTCTTTGAAATAGCCCGTGGTATGTTGAAAACACATGCCTACCTGCAACATAAACGCAAATTCCACCTGACGTTGCCACATTGAAATTGTCGCTTTCTCGACGGGTGATGAGCCCATCAATGACGGTGCTGGCTGCAGCGCTTCAAAATAAGTACAAATCGCGTCGGTCTCTGCAATACAGGTACCATCGTCGAGCTCCAAAATAGGTATCTTGCCTAGAGGATTTTTCGCGCGCATTTCAGCCGACAAATTCTCTCCTTTTTGGATATCCACTTGAACGTATTCTACATCAATGCCTTTTTCGGCGAGAAACATTCGGACTCTTCGAGGATTGGGTGCTGTCTTTGTCTCATATATTTTCATACTGTTTTACTCATTCTTATGTGCATTGCATGATGAGTGTTTTCATCAGACTATGTTGAATTAGAGTAGACAGTGAGATGTTTCCAATCAAATCACTCTCTATAACAGTATTACTATTCAGCGCTTTTATGGATATACCTGTTACAGGTTACAACACTTTTTATTGTTAAGAGGCGGGTGGCGGCGATAACACGCGAAGACGTTTTATTTCATTACTATCAAAGTGCAACGTTTCATAACGACTGATGGCTTGTGATATTGCTTCTACAGATTCAACATTTTTTTGAAGTGACACTTTATACGCTTCGTATTTTGCAAGGCGCTCCTTCCACGCCGTTTGTTTTTCCCAAGTTTTAGAAAAACGTTCTGCGACTTCGTGACCAAACTCGGCTGCAATGGCATTGTAGCGCACGTTTGCATCAACATATTTGTGCTTTATTTGCTGGATTTTATGCATATCCACCGTACCTTGAAATGCCGTCTTTTCTGCTTCCGACGAATTTTCTAGGTGTTCTAAAATCAGTGTTTTACGCTGCGCTTTATCTAACGTGTTTTCTTGGGCTATTTGCATGCGCTTAAGGGCCGCTTCGTCAATCAGCGCATCCTGACTAAACAAATAGTAGTATTCATTGTCACTGAAAAAACGACGTCGCAACAATTCTCGCTCTTCTAGTTTGTAAGCCACATCATTTAAGCTTTGCATAGAGAGGTCAACGTCGATATCTTCTGACGATAACGCCACTTTGTAATTCACATAGCGAGAAAACAAATCAACAGCAATCGTTGCTGTGTTAGCCGAATAAGAAGAAGCGGCGTAAATACGATACGCCCCTAGTACGGTTTCTACTGATGGTTGTTGAAGGTCACTGGCTGATTGTTGGTCATAAATAAATTGGTCGAAACCATCTCTTACCGTAAAACTGAGGGTAAACGCCACAAGGTTTGGCTCGATGATATGACTTGTGATTTCGGCAACAGCCTGTGAAGCAGGTAAAACTATACGGTCATCGTCAACACGTTTAGCGTCAATACCTTCCCCATGTGGATGTTGCTTATTCAGCGCCAGAGTGCCGATTAGGAGGGCTGCTAGCCCCCCTAAAAAGATCAAAAAAACCTTCATTATAGACCCAGGTTTTTCAACCTATTTGCCTGTCTTACAAAAACATCGACGGGGTTAGTTTCAAACCAATGCGTGATTCCAAAGCTTTGATTTACCTCATCTAGGTGGTTCATTTTGTAGTTGTCTTTCAGCACTTTACCTAAGTGAGAGCTACATGAAGATACCAAGCCATCGTTGGGCTCATCAAAGGCGAAACCTGTAATTGCAAGGAAAGGGTCAGCAATATCTAGTGCGTTGGTAAACGTTCGAGCACCGCTCCATGAAAAGTAATACACCCCATTGTCAGCAAGCATTTTGCCATCATTGCGACAGTAAGCAGTGGGCATGCCTTCTGGATACTTTTGGTTAAAGGCAATACTGCCGGCAGTTGACAGTGAATTCATTGCGGCAATTGAATCGGTGGGTGTATCACGCGGATCGGCACCTGAGGCAATCTCAATAATATTGGCAAATGCATCGACTACTACACTAGCAGCGCCTTCTTGAAATGAACCTTCTTCTATCGCATTGCGAAGCTCATCAGCAACTTTACTCCCCCAATTTACACCTGCAACTGAAGACACAGACGCAACTTTGTCTGGTGCAACACTGGCAGCATAGCGCGCAGTGGGACCGCCATGGCTATGGCCAATGAGATTGACTTTCTCTGCGCCTGACAGGGCAAGTACATCATCGATGTAAGCCAACAGTTGCTCACCACGAACCTCTGTTGAATTAGCTGGCGAAACTTGTGCAATATACACGTTAGCGCCGTTGCGACTAAGTTTATGAGGTACTTTGTAGAAGTAATCAACAAAAAGTACGTCGTCAAATCCAAATAGCCCATGCACTAAGACGATTGGGTATTTGGTTTTAGCATAAGTGCTGCCGTGGGCTTGACTGGCGAACGCCGCAGCGACTATTACCGCAGATACAACGAGAGTTTTAAGTAGTTTCATTGTGTGTCCCATAATTATGTTGTCCGTTGACATCAGGTCTGTGGTCAGACCATTGTTATAATTATGTAAATACAATGTAAAGATCAACTTAAATTCGACGTGCGTTAGAGCTCGTCAGTTTTTCTCGATATCACTTTTTGTGTTAACAGACTTTAATTACCCTTAATATCAATGTGTTAACAAAAAAGCTACGTATGCAACGCGATACTATTTTTGTTGTGGATAGAGCACATAGCCCGTATTGATGTAAACGCATTACCTTTGATGAGCATAGGTTTGAATATAGTTTACTGCCAGACTTGATGTGGTAAGCCATGCTCCTTTGAATGGATTCAGCTTCATGCCTATCTGATGAGTTAGTGTAAACTCGTCTCCTACCCATGAGGTAAGTTCATTGGGTTTAACAAACTTACTCCATGCGTGCGTGCCCACCGGTAAGTAGCGCATAACATATTCGGCACCAACAATTGCAATAACAAAGCTCTTTATCGTGCGGTTTAGTGTAGCGAGTATCAACAATCCGCCGGGTTTCACCATACTGGCGCACTCTTGAATAAGTTGCTTTTGATCGGGCACATGCTCGACAACTTCAGCATTAATTACCACGTCATACTGCTTGCCCTCTTTGACAACCTCACTGGAAAGCATATGACGGTATTGCACTTCAACGTTATGTTGAGACGCATGACGTTTAGCCACTTCAACACTGACAGCACTGGCATCGATCCCCGTAACACTCGCCCCCATTTTTGCCAAGGGTTCACTGATTAGCCCGCCACCACTGCCGATATCAATAATTGACAACGAATGATAACCCTGTGGTGTATCGTCCAAGCCAAAGTGTGCATTAATGCGTGCTTTTATGACATCTAGCCTTGCACGATTAAACTCCAGCGCTGTTTTATACTGCCCTTTCGGATCCCACCAACTTTGAGCTAGTGCATCAAATCGAGCAATTTCCTCGTCAGAAAAGTTTGAGTCGCCGATTTTTTTGCTTTTATCTAGCATGTACCGCTTTCCTCGTACGCTTATAAAAATGAAAAATAATGAGCAAAGAAATATGAATTTCTTTACACCAGTATCATAGTGTCATCCAATTTGCTTTCTCACCGTAATGAGATGCGGCGAAACGTTAATTGATGATGCATTAAGACACTAAATTAAATGTCTCTTTAGCATTAACGCGCTTCGCATAACTCGCTATGATAATGATTACGTTGTTTAAGAGGTATTTGATTTTGGCAAATGCAAAAAATGTTTATGGTCGTCCGTTACAGCTTTGTTGCGGAAACACAGGATTTACCCGCGAGGGCTTTTGTTATGTGCCAGATGCAGATGTGGGCAACCATAGTGTATGTGCCATCGTCACTGACGAGTTTCTGCAATTTTCGTTACGTCAGGGCAATGACCTTATTACACCTTGGCCAAGTATGGAGTTTCCCGGGCTGCTTGATGGTGACCGATGGTGCCTATGTGCCGCTAGGTGGTTACAAGCTTACCAAGCTGGCGTAGCACCGAAAGTGCGCCTTGAAGCCACCCACGAAAAAGCACTGGATATTATTCCATTGGCATTACTTGAAGAGTACGCTGCTGATTAAAAAAGCCTGCTAGACTAGGACGTTGCTTTTCTTAGACAAAAGGCGCTTGATATCGAGCGCCTCTTTTACGTCATGACTAGGGGGTTCGGATAACCATAAGTCGTGTTTCTGTCATATCTTCGATAGCGTAGCGAATGCCTTCACGCCCCAAACCAGAGTCCTTTACTCCTCCATAGGGCATATTATCGACGCGCCAACTAGGCACATCCCCAATAACGACTCCCCCTACCTCTAGCACATTCCATGCTTTATGCGCTTTGTAGATATCTCGAGTGAATACGCCAGCTTGCAGTCCATAGCGGCTGTTATTTACTTCCTCTAACGCGTTGTCATAACTGTCAAACGGCACCAGTATGGCCAGCGGACCGAATGCCTCTTCAGCACTTGCATCGCAGTCTTTAGGTACATTTTCCATGACCGTTGCTTCAAGCATGGCGCCATCTCTCGTTCCACCACATAAAATGGAAGCACCTTTCGCTTTTGCGTCCTCAATCCACCCGTGGAGCCTTTCAGCTTCACCAACAGAAATCATTGGCCCAATAAACGTGTTTTCATTTGAGGGGTCGCCAGATATCAGTGCCTTTACTTTTTCAACAAAACGTTGCTTAAATTCATCGTATATCGTGCTATGAACGAGTAAACGCTGAACACTAATACAGCTTTGTCCAGATTGATAAAATGCACCAATAATGACACGTTCAATGGCATCTTTTATATCTGCATCTTCATCCACAATGCATGCAGCGTTTCCGCCTAACTCAAGCACTACCGGCTTTTTGCCCGCTTTGGCTTTTAGCGCCCAACCTACATCTGGTGAGCCAGTAAAACTAAGTAATTTAAGTCGTTCATCGGTCGTGAATAAATCTGCGCCATCGCGGCTACAAGGTAAAATAGAGAACGCCCCTTTTGGTAAGTCAGTTTCCGCGAGAACCTCACCAATAATAAGGGCACCGATTGGGGTTCGAGAAGCGGGTTTTAGTACGAAGGTACATCCTGCCGCAATCGCTGGCGCCACTTTATGTGCGGCTAAATTAAGAGGAAAATTAAAGGGAGATATAAATGAACAAGGTCCGATAGGCACTTTTTTGGTCATGCCTTGATAGCCTTTGGCGCGTGGCGAAATTTCTAGGTTCACCACTTCGCCATTTATACGAACCGACTCTTCAGCGGCAATTTTAAAGGTATCAATTAAACGACTGACTTCTCCTTTTGCGTCGTTAATAGGTTTCCCTGCTTCAATACACAAAGCCTGAGCAAGCTCATCGGCACGTTCCGTAAATCGCTTTACACAATGCTCAAGTACCGCTTGACGCTCATAAGGCGCCATCGCCGTCATCGCAGGTTGCGCGAGCTCAGCCGCTGCAATGGCCTTATCAATAGTGTCTGCATTAGCCATGGCCACTTTGGTCGCAATGTCTCCCGTATATTTATTGGTTACTTCCAAATCGGTATTAGCAAAGTGTGCTTCACTTGCTAAGTAATACGGATAACTGTCCTTCAACATACTTAGGCTCCTTTTGTTTGCCTTTTCATTTACAGCGTGGCGCTGAGCTCTTTGATAGTGTGATTAAGCGTTTTGTCATTCATGCTATAATCAACGGGGCAGTCAATAATGTGCACCCCTGGTGTGTTTAAGCACTTTTCTACCAATGGAACCAGTACGTCGGCATCGTCTACGCGCCAGCCTTGTGCACCATAGCTTTGCGCGTACTTCACAAAATTTGGATTGCCATAATCTAGTCCAAATTCATCAAACTGCATGTTAGCCTGCTTCCACTTGATCATTCCATACGCGTCATCGCGCAATATAATCACGACAAGGTCCAGTTTCAGCCTTACTGCAGTTTCAATCTCTTGGCTGTTCATCATGAAACCGCCATCACCACAGATACTCACCACAGGCACATCCGGCTTCACCAGTTTTGCCGCCATTGCTGATGGCAATCCTGCTCCCATGGTAGCTAGCGCATTATCGAGTAACAGCGTGTTGGGATGATAAGCAGGATAGTTTCTTGCAAACCAAATCTTATAGACGCCATTGTCGAGTGTAACTATGCCGTTTTCAGGCATCACTTTGCGTATGTCGCGCACAAAACGCTCGGGTAAGATAGGGAAACGGCTATCGTCTTCGGCCTCCGCACGATGTTTAACATAGGCTTCATGAACGTCTTGATAAAAATCGAGTTTCCACCCGTCTTGAGGAGTAATTCCCTCTTTCAACTGCCAAATGCTATTAGCAATATCACCCACTACTTCAAGTTGCGGAAAATATACAGGGTCAACAGCAGCGGGCTCAAAGTTTACATGAATAACTTGCTTGTCATTGTGATGCATGAAGAAAGGAGGTTTTTCTACAACATCGTGCCCAACATTGAGAATAAGATCAGCGCGCTCTATGGCTCGATGAACAAAATCGCCATCAGACAGTGCCGTGTTTCCGGCAAAGCGCGTATCACTTTCGTTAAGTACGCCTTTTCCCATTTGCGTGGTCACAAAAGGAATACAGGTTTTATCAACAAATTCCCGTAGCATCTTCGCAGTCAGCTTTCTATTGGCGCCCGCGCCAATAAGCAACAAAGGAGACTGCGCGGCTTCAATCATGGAAATAGCCTGAGCAATAGCTTTATATTCAGCAATGGGTCTGCGTGACACGCTTGGCTCTAGCAAATGTGCAGAGGTTTCCTCAGCGGCAATATCTTCAGGTAACTCTATATGTACGGCGCCAGGGCGTTCTTCATGCGCTAAACGAAACGCCTCGCGTACTGTTGAAGGGATGCGATCACCACTCACAACCTGTGTGGTGAATTTGGTAATTGGGCGCATCATATCAACGATATCAATGACCTGAAAACGCCCTTGCTTACTCGTCTTTATTGGTTTTTGCCCAGTGATCATCAGCATAGGCATCGCCCCTAACTGGGCATAAGCGGCAGGCGTAACTAAATTCGTCGCGCCCGGGCCCAAAGTAGATAAACACACACCTACCTTTCCCGTTAACCTTCCATAGGTGGCTGCCATAAAACCAGCGCCTTGCTCGTGTCGAGTCAGCACTAATTTGATAGACGATGAGCGAAGGGATTCTAAAAGATCGAGGTTTTCCTCACCGGGGATGCCAAATATGTATTCAACACCTTCCGCTTCGAGGGCTTTTACAAATAGGTCTGACGCTTTCATTTACTGCACGCTCCTTGTATAGAGGTATTTCGATAGAAGTGTATTCGCGTTTGGTACGCCTACAGTATAGAAAACGATTGATGATTTTATGACATTTATTATTTCGCTAGCGGTTGTCCTTTTCCCACTGCTCAAGCATTGCTTTTGTCGAAGCATCTACCCTAGTTTTGTTCTCACTAATCCACCATCGCTCCATAATACGCACATTTTTTTGATTGGCTTTGTAAAAAATATCAGCGATATCACCGATTAGAGGAATAAAACCCAAGGCAAAATCGATGGCGGAGTTTTTGACCATTTGCGCGACCAGCGCTTTGGGCATCCCTATCGATTTACCTAGCCACACGATGCGCAAGGAAACAAACAACATGATCGCGTCACCAGCACCAGGGATTAAACCAATCAATGAATCTAGGCCCACTCGAATGGGGATAATAGGTAATGTCACAGCGGTATCGAGCAAATTCGCCATTTTCTGCGCTTTCAATAGCGCTTTAGGTGCTTTAACGTCCATGTTGGTACCCTTTTTAACCATCTTGAACCTATTTGCTTGCGCCTAACGCGCGTGCTAATCCCGCGCGCTCAGCATTGTCAGCATTTGCCGTCCATCCATGTAAGTTTTCTTGGACAATATCAAACAAGACGTCAATATGTTCTTCATCACTGTTCAGTGCTTCAATGTACTCGTAACGTTCTCCGCCCGACTCCATGAAGTACTCTCGGTTTTCCTCTCCGATTTCCTCAATGGTTTCAAGGCAGTCGGCTGAAAATCCTGGGCACATTACTTGAATTGATTTAACGCCTTTTTCAGGTAGCCCCTTTAACGTTTCATCAGTATAAGGCTTAAGCCATTCTTCACGACCAAAGCGCGATTGAAATGTTGTCATATACTCATCAGCTTTTAAGCCCAGTTCATCGGCCAGTAAACGCGACGTTTTATGGCATTCACAGTGATATGGGTCACCATTGAGTAAGTAGCGCTTAGGAATACCGTGATAAGACAATATCAATTTATCTGCACGTCCATGAGTTTCCCAGTGCGCTTTTACCTTATTGGCAAGTGCCGTTATGAAGTTACCTCTGTCATTGTAATGATTTACAAATCGGAGTTCTGGAAGCCAGCGACGCGATGTAAAGTCTTTTGCAATTGCATCAAATGTGGAGCCCGTAGTGGATGCACTGTATTGAGGATACAAAGGCAACACTACAAGTTTACGCACCCCTTTAGATAACATATTGTCGATAACAGTAGAGATCGCGGGGTTGCCATAACGCATCGCAAAATCAACTACCACATCATCGCCGTATGTTGCCTTACAACGCTCAGCTATTGCGCTTGCCTGCGCTTTTGTAATTGCCATCAAAGGAGACCCTTCTTCGGTCCACACTGTCGAATATGCCTGTGCAGAGCGCTTAGGGCGAATGTTCAAGATGATCATATTGAGTACAAACCACCAAATTGCTTTTGGCACTTCGACCACCCGAGGGTCTGAAAGAAACTCTTTTAAATAAGGGCGCAGCGCCTGCTTTGTGGGCGCTTCTGGTGTACCTAAATTGGTCACCAATACCCCTATTCTATCAGCCTGGCCGTGGGTGAACCCTTTGTTAGACTTATATTTCATGAAACACTAATTCCGAGAAGTAATACGCTACGAGCTCTTTGTGATGACAATAGGTGCCACAAGTAACTCTTGATATGAGTAGTATACTGAAATACCTCGAGTAATGATCTATAGCGATGTGAAAATAAAACGATTAGCTTCAGCGCTTTAAACGATTACCGCAATTGATATAGCAACAAAAAAAGGCGGCATTTTTACCAATACCGCCTTCTACTAAACCACCAACAGCTTTGTGCTAAGGTTGATAATAGGTCGCTGCACCAGGCCCAACGGGCATGCCCAGTAAAAACACCCAGAAATAGAACAGCATTGTCCAGCCCACAATAAAGACCATAGAATATGGCAACATCATTGCAATTAGCGTCCCCATTCCTAAATCTTTCGTGTATCGCGCAGCCATTGCTAATATAAGGCCAAAGTAGCTCATCATTGGGGCAATAACGTTAGTCACTGAATCACCGATACGATAGGCAGCTTGGATTACTTCGGGCGCATAGCCAATAAGCATAAGCATTGGCACGAAAATAGGAGCAGTAACCGCCCACTGCGCCGATGCACTGCCTAATGATAGGTTTACAATACCGCACATCAAAATGAACAAGACAAAGACAGCTGGGCCATCTAGGCCAGCGGCTTGTAATAGTGCTGCGCCCTTAACTGCCAGTACGGTACCCAAGTTAGTCCACTTAAAGAACGCCACAAATTGCGCGGCAAAAAAGACAAGCGTGATGTATAACCCCATGGCTCCCATGCTTTTAGACATCGCATTGATAACGTCTTTGTCATTTTTCATAGAGCCCGTTACTTTGCCATAGACAAAACCGGGAATAGCAAACGTGATAAAAATGAACGCTACTATACCTTTCAAGAAGGGGGAACCCGCAACCTTTCCGGTTTCTGGGTCGCGCAGTATTCCATTTTCAGGAACCACTGTAAGTGCCAGCACCGCACACACCAACACAAACGCAATTCCTGCCCAACGTAAGCCTCTTTTCTCCACTTCGGTTGGTGCATCCATCGATTGATTACCCAAGTCAATCGATGCCTCAGAGGCGTCGAAGCGACCCAATCGAGGTTCTACTATTTTCTCTGTGACCAATGCCCCCATGGTGGCAATAACAAATGTACTGATAAACATGAAATACCAGTTTACTTCGGGGCCGACGACATAGTCTGGGTCAATCATATGCGCAGCCGACTCGGTAATACCTGATAGTAAAGGGTCAACTGTTCCCAGCAAAAGGTTAGCACTGTATCCCGCAGACACCCCAGCAAACGCCGCCGCTAGACCAGCTAGAGGGTGACGCCCCAAAGAATGAAAAATCATTGCCGCCAATGGGATAAGAACAACGTAGCCCAGCTCTGACGCCGTATTAGAAATAATACCAGCAAATACGATTGCAAAAGTAACCGCACGTTTTGACGCGTTCATGACCAGCGCGCGCATAGCAGCCGATAGCAACCCAGAATGCTCAGCAACCGAAACGCCAAGCAACGCGACGAGCACGGTACCTAATGGAGCAAAACCAGTGAAATTAGTCACTAACCCAGTAACAATTCTCTGCAACCCTTCTGCGCTCATAAGCGAGATAACTTCAATCATGCCGTCAGCGTCTCGGCCTTTTGCACCCTCAGGGCGTGGGTCGGCAACCGCAATATCGAAGTATCCTAATATGCCACTTAATACCACAATAAAGAGCGATAAAAGTGCAAACAGCGTCACTGGATGAGGAAGTAAATTTCCTAAAAATTCTACTGTAGCGAGAAATCGAGAGAATAACCCGCCCTTTCCGCCATTGTCTTCGGCAGAAACTGAGTTCGTGTTTTCCGTTGTCAAAATGTTCCCTCTGTCGTTGTTCTTAGCACCTACTTCATCGATGACAATGCTGGGAAGGCGATGTCTTCGTACATACAGTGGTGCAGCTTTTATATTAAATTCGCTGTTATTTTACCCGAATTCGCGGAATTTTGGCAGTCATACGCAAAAATGAAATGGCTTCGCATGTCAAATTACCGTCAAAAGACAGTGAAACTATTCATTTAATTCAGAAACTTAACAGATTTTACACTACATCCTTCGGCAATAAAAAAGCCAGTCATATAGACTGGCTTTCAATACCGTGTTTCAGCTTTAACTAACTAGTTGGCGTTAGACTGATTCATATACTTAAAGAATTCGCTGTCAGGCGCAATAACCATCACGTCTTGTTTACTGTTAAAGCTCTGCTTGTACGCGTCCATGCTACGCAGGAAGCTATAGAAATCCGCGTTTTTCGAATATGCGTCAGCGTAAATTTGGGCCGCAACAGCATCACCTTCACCTCGAAGTTGACGTGCATTACGCTCGGCGTCTGCCAGCATAACCGTAACCTTAGCGTCAATGTTTGCGCGGATTACTTCAGCTTGCTCTTGACCCTCAGAGCGATGCTCACGAGCAACAGCGGCACGCTCAGCACGCATACGTTGGAAAATCGAATTACTTACTTCAGTAGGTAAGTTAATTTGCTTAACGCGAACATCCACAATTTCTATACCAAGCTCATCTGAAGACGTCGCTGCTTGCTCCATTGCTTGATTCATCAATGCGGAACGCTCACCTGAAACGATCTGCGCAATAGTACGCGTACCAAATTCAGAACGTAAGCCATTGTTAACCTTTTGCTTTAGTAGCGCTTCAGCTTGTAGCTTGTTTCCGCCAGTTGATAGATAGTAACGAGCAAAATCATCAATACGCCACTTTACGTATGAATCTACGATAAGGTCTTTCTTTTCGCTTGTTACAAAACGGTCTGGTGAACCGTCAAGCGTTTGAATACGCGCGTCTAGCACGCGCACTGAGTCAATAAACGGCAGTTTAAAATGCAAACCCGGTGTAAACACTTTGGTATCGCCGGTTGCGTCATCACGCTGCACTTTACCAAACTGAATGACAATGGCGCGCTCGCCTTCTTTAACCGCGAACAAAGAGCCAGACGCAAGTAATACGATAATGACACCAGCGGCAATGAGTAAATTCTTCATGCTAATTATCTCCCCTCTCTGATGCTATTGCCACGTAGACCCGATGTTGGTGACGAGTTGCGGCTTCTGCCCGCTGCGTCTGTAACCGGTGCCTGAAGGCCTTCTAGCGTATTGCGAGAACGAGGTGTCACTGATGACTGCTGGCGTTCCATGATCTTGTCTAAAGGAAGGTACATCATGTTGTTACCGCCTTTGCTGTCTACCAAAATTTTACTGGTATTGCCTAGCACTTCTTCCATGGTTTCAAGATAAATACGCTCTCGTGTTACTTGAGGAGCTCTCTCATACTGCGGAAGCAGTTCGTCAAAGCGCGCTACTTCACCTTGCGCTTCCAGCGTTACACGCTCTTTATAAGCTTGCGCTTCTTCATTCATACGATTAACTTGACCACGTGCACGAGGTTCAATTTCTCTTGCATATGCCTCAGCTTCACGAATGAAACGCTGTTCATCTTCCTGTGCAGCAATCGCGTCATCAAAGGCATCTTTAACTTGCTCAGGTGGACGCGCATCACGGAAGTTCATATCAATAATCGATACGCCCATGTCGTAGGGTTCAATAATGGCTTGCAGTTCTTCCCAAACGCGCTGACGAGTTAATTCACGGCCGTCTGTTAGCACGTCGTCCATGGTTGAATGACCAACAACGTAACGTATAGCACTATCTAGCGATTGGCTTAGGCTTTGCTCTGGGCTTTCAACCGCAAACGTCCAGCGATAAGGATCGACTACGCGGAATTGCATTTCCATTTGAACGCTTACCACGTTCTCATCTTCGGTCAGCATAGAACCAGAAGATGATTGGTCGCGGATTGATTGCACGTCTACAGGAATGACTGTATCAATAAAGGTTGGTGCCCAACGCAGACCAGGCTCAACTTGTTGATGATATTCACCAAAACGTAAAACAACGCCACGCTCTGCTTCGCGGATAGTATAAAAGCCACTTACGCCCCAGATAACGATGAGCAAACCCACCAAGATCCCGGCTCCGATGCCACTAAGGCTTTTGCCCGAGCCGCCACCGTTACCACCAGACTTGCCGAACTTACCGAACAAGTTTTTAAACACATCGTCTAAATCTGGGGGACCTTGCTCTTTCCCACCGCGATTTTTCCACGGGTCGTTATTATTGCCACCCGGCTCATTCCAAGCCATGCTGATACTCCATAGATTACTGTTATATTTTTTGAATTACGCATGCATACCCCACACACAGTGGGTTAATGTCGCACAACATACTCTGATATTCCGTTTTCCAGACGTTTTTCAAGTCTGTTCCAATCGGCTGCTGGCATTCTTACGTCCACTACCCAGTCGCCATGACTATCATACTCTTCGCTTGCAATACAATTTAGCTCGAACAACACGCCGCGTAATCGGCTATGGGCGGGCGGAATCTTCAAAGTGTAATTTACCATGCTTTTACCTAGGCATTCGGTCAAAGCTTGGCTTAATAACTCAGTGCCCTCTCCTGTTTGTGCAGACAACCACACTCTAACAGGTACGCCTTCCTCATTTCTTTCTATACGCGGATTGACGTCTTCCAGTTTATCAATCTTATTACAGATTAGTAATTGTTGTATTTCTCCGGCGTCAATTTCTTCCAGCACATCGTTAACTTCGTCCATCGTTTCACGATACTTTGCATCAGCAATGTCAACCACGTGAAGCAGCAAGTCTGCTTCCTGTGTTTCTTGTAGTGTTGCCTTAAAGGCAGCAACCAAATCGTGAGGCAAATGACGAATAAAACCAACGGTGTCAGCAAGTATAGCCGGACCAACATCTTTTAGTTCGATTTTACGTAATGTAGGGTCGAGTGTTGCGAACAGTTGATCTGCTGCGTAAACGTGAGAATCGGTAATGGTATTGAACAGGGTTGATTTACCCGCGTTCGTATAACCAACTAAGGATACCGTTGGAATTTCGGCACGCTTACGCGAACGACGCCCTTGCTCGCGCTGCTTTTGTACCTTCTCTAAGCGACGAAGGATGGCTTTGATGCGACCTCGAAGCAATCGACGGTCAGTTTCAAGCTGCGTTTCACCAGGACCTCTAAGACCAATACCACCTTTTTGACGCTCAAGGTGAGTCCAGCCTCTAATAAGACGCGTGGAGATATGCCTCAATTGCGCTAACTCTACTTGAAGCTTACCTTCATGAGTTCTCGCGCGCTGCGCAAAAATATCTAAAATAAGCCCAGTTCTGTCCAGAACTCTGCATTTACACACGGCTTCAAGGTTTCTCTCCTGGGAAGGAGATAGCGCGTGGTTGAAAATAACAACATTGGCATCGTGAGCTTTTACAGCCGCTGCTATTTCCTCTGCCTTACCTGACCCGACAAAGAATTTGGCGTGCGGCGCACTACGTGAAGTGGTAATCACTTCTACCGCATCAACCCCAGCGGAAGACACAAGTAACTCAAGTTCACTTAAGTCCTCTTTGCTGTTTTCATCGGAAAAGTTTACATGAACAAGTACAGCCTGTTCACCGGCTTCATAACGGTCAAACAAGCGCGTTACCTTTTAATTTATTCACCTTTAGTATTTTCAGAATCTCCTGCACTTGGCATGGTAATAGCGCGCGCTGGTACCACTGTAGAAATTGCATGCTTGTACACCATTTGGCTTACCGTGTTCTTCAGCAAAATGACGAATTGGTCAAAAGACTCAACTTGCCCCTGAAGTTTTATACCGTTTACCAGATAAATAGATACTGGAATACGTTCCTTACGCAAAGCGTTTAAGAATGGGTCTTGTAAAGATTGCCCTTTAGCCATTTGATATCCTTAGTTTTTATTATTAGCGATAATAATCTCACTACCGCTGCACGTCTAATGTATACCACACTCCAACATCTAAAGTGTGACTTTCGCTGTAATTTTAGTCAAATTATCGTTAGCAAATGTGTCCAGCCAAGTCACTGCTTCCCAGCCTCTCAACCAAGTGAGTTGCCGCTTAGCCAACTGTCTTGTAGCGATAATGCCTCGCTCACGCATTTCTGCATACGACAAGACACCGTCCAAGTACTGCCACATTTGCCTGTACCCTACTGACCGTATAGACGGCAAATCTTCGTGAAGTTCACCTCGTTCGTAGAGTTTTATAACCTCTTGCTCAAACCCTTGCTCGAGCATTACATCAAACCGCTGCGCAATTCGCTCATGTAGCACCGCTCTATCTTGCGGTGCAATCGCAAATTGCGCGATATTATAAGGGCACTTGTCTCCTTCTTGCTGCTGCCAAGAAGTCAGTGTTTTACCCGTTGAGCGAAACACTTCAAGCGCTCTAGTTATGCGTTGAGGGTCGTTGGGGTGAATTCTCTCACCACTCACCGGGTCTACACGGCATAATTCCTCATGCAATGCCGCCCACCCCAAGCGCGAAGCTTGTTCGTTAATCTCATCGCGTTTTGCCTCGTCCGACTTAGGTAGTGGCGAAATTCCATTTATCAAGGCATTAAAATACATCATTGTACCGCCAACCAAGATGGGCTGCTTGCCCTTGGCAAGAATTTCACCTATTAACCTATTGGTATCATTGACAAATTGTGACACAGAGTAACTTTCTACTGGGTCAATAATATCTATCAAATGATGAACAATACCGGCTTGCTCTTGAAGCGTCGGCTTGGCAGTGCCAATGTCCATCTGTTTATATACCAGTGCTGAATCAACACTAATAATTTCACTATCTACGCGCTTTGCCAGCTCTATGGCTAACCCCGTTTTGCCCGATGCAGTGGGGCCCATTATTGCAATGACAGGCGATGCAGAATTTATGCCAGCAGACACTTTATTCTCCCCATACATCAAGTACTTCGCTAAGGGTGCGAACTTTAGCAAATTGCGCTATGTATTCCCATTGTTTAGCTTCGCTCTGCTGCTCCAACCAGTACCAAACTTGCGCCGCAGTTTCATCTGCAAAGTCAGCCAAAGGAATCTCCATGTTCCACAGCAAACTGCCTGTCATATCATCCGTGTCGCGTTGTTCAATCGACAACACATGTTCGAACCATTTGATCCAAGGAAGATGCCGTGTGCCTGCTGGAACCTGCTGCAGTCTAAGCTTGCCTGCAACTTTGTTTATTTCAAAATGCATCGACGCTAATACATTAAGCGTGTCATCCAGAACGCTAGTGTGCTCTATTGCCACTGGCATTAACAAAGGTTGTCCGTGCTGTGCTTTTAAAAATAGTTCGCTCAGCCAAATACTTGCAAGTTTTTCCACGCTGATAAGGAAAAGTTTTTCTTCGGCTCGATATAGACGTGTGAACGCAGATAGGTGCAGAAAGTTTAATCGTTGTCTATCAGCATTTTCCTGGGTCATTATGTCGCTATTTGGCGTCATGAGCGCGGTATAACTAGATTGATAGGCAGCAGTTGGCCCTTTAGCAGAAATGCCTCGGCTAGTGCCGCTATTTTGCAGTGTTCCTGCCCTTTGACCTTGAGAAAAGCGCCCACCACCTTGCTCGCCAGCGCGTTCTGTTGAGGCTGGGGAAAAGGAACCAGATTGTGACTGTAGTGGCCTGATATAGTCGTGAGAGGCATCTGGCGTCATAAACGGCGCGCTATTACCTTGCACATGGTCAATAATTGCGTCGTTAGGCAGCGTATCTGTAAGTGCGTAAAGTGCATCACTGACTGTTTTACAAATAAAGTCGTGAACGAGTCGCCCTTGCTGAAAGCGAACTTCGTGTTTCGCAGGATGAACATTTACATCCACATCTCTTGGGCTTAATGACAAATAAACCACAAAGCTAGGCTGCTCAACCACTCCCCATACGCTTTCGTACGCTTGACGAATGGCATGCATAATCAACTTATCTCGCATGCCTCTGCCATTGACGAAACTAAATTGGCAGTCATTGCTGCTGCGCAACATGGTCTCATTTCCAAGCCAAGCATCAATACTGATTCCCTCATATTGTGTATTGATATGCACGGCATTTTGAATAAATTTTTGCCCGACAACAGCTCCGATTCGCGTGGCCAAGCTGCCCGCTTTATCTGCTATATAGCGCTTAATCACTTTGTCATTGTGCTTTAAGATAAACGACACTGCGGGATAACTTAACGCAATGCGTTTAATGACCTCTTCAATATGCTGAAACTCTGTTTTTTCAGTTCGTAAGAACTTACGTCTAGCAGGGGTATTGTAGAACAAGTCAGCAACATCAATGGTTGTGCCAACTGGGTGCGCAGCGGGCTTAACATTAACAGACATATCACGTCCCTCGCAGTATGCTTGCCATGCTTCAGTCTGCTCTTGGGTACGAGACGTAAGCGTCAGGCGGCTAACCGAGCTGATACTGGCTAATGCCTCGCCACGAAATCCGAGTGATAATATTTGTTCTAAATCATCTAGTGTTGTGATTTTACTGGTAGCATGACGACTCAATGCCAACTGCAATTCACTTTTTACGATACCTGAGCCGTTATCTTTGATGCGAATACGCTTGTGACCACCTTTCTCGATGTCGACTTCAATTTTGGTCGCGCCAGCATCTAAACTATTTTCAAGTAGTTCTTTTACCACTGAGGCTGGGCGCTCAACTACCTCGCCAGCGGCGATTTGGTTAGCAAGTTGCGGAGATAAAAGTTGTATAGGCAATGGGTTACCCTGTGATAAGAACTTAAGTTTCGCGATACGTGTGGACTGATAACAGCAAACATAACACGTGATTATTGACCAACAACACGGCCACTCAAATAACGATTAGGTGCGCGGTATAGTCAATACTTGACCTACTCGTACAACATCACCATTAAGATCGTTAGCTGCTTTTATACTGCTAACTTTCACGTTGTATCGCTGCGCTAAAAGCGAGAGTGACTCGCCGCTACGCACTTTGTGCGTTCTGTTATTCGCCTTCTCTTTTGCCCATAGTGTACCATCAGGCGGTGTTTGCTTAAAATAACGCTTAGTAGCACTAAACACAGCTTTTGCTAGGCGTTCGCGGTACTTTGACCAGTTAAGATTTTTCTCTTCTTGAGGATTTGAGATAAAACCTAACTCAACCAAAATCGACGGAATATCCGGCGCTGTCAGCACGGCAAAACTCGCGGCTTGTGGCTTTCTTTTATGAAGGCTGGTTACTTTCTTAAGTTCATCTACCACCTTGTTCCCTAGGTCGTGACTACTTGCCATGCTGTGATCCATAGACAACCCTAAGATGGTTTCGGTCAGGTAGCGTTCGCTAGACTTATCATTAATGACTTCAGCGGCGCCGCCAAGTAACTCTGCATGACGTTCCGACTTTTCTAACCACCGACCCAATTCAGTATCAGCTCTGCGCATAGACAGTACCCATACCGAGCCTCCTCGTGGTTCTGGTTGGCTAAACGCATCAGCATGTATAGAAATCAACAAATCCGCTTTCTTTTCTCGTGCAATTTCGGGGCGACGATTTGGTGAAATGTACGTGTCACTGCTTCGTGTCATTATCGCCCTCATCCCTGGCTCAGCATTAATCATTGCCTGAAGTTTTTTCGCAACACTTAACGTAATGTGTTTTTCAAATGTGCCTGCCGGACCGATTGAACCTGGGTCTCTACCACCATGACCAGCGTCAATCGCAATAATAATATTATTGTCTCGAGGGCTGGATTTATCATCGATTACAACGTTAGATGAAGAAGTCGTCTCGACATTTTTGAGCCGACTGGGTTGGCTATCAGCAAGATCTATCACAAGGCGATGACCAAGAGAGCCCGACGGGGGAATTGCAAATAGCGTGGGGGTTGCTTGTCTGTTGAGCTCTACCACGATACGCGCATCGCTTTTGCTTTTAGGTGTCGAGTAGCGAAGTTTTTTAACAAGGTCGCCATTGTTTTCAACACCAGATAACGTAAAACTGTTTTTGGTATTTTTAAGGTCTATCACCAAACGAAACGGCTTTTTAAGCGTAAAATAAGTAAATTCTGGTGCTGTTTTTACGTCAAAGACTACGCGAGTGTTATCCGATGAAGGCGCTATTCTAACGCCTTTAATGGTGTTTTGTGCCGCATGCGCTACGTGCACAACAGCCCACAAAAACAACACCCAAACTATACTACGCACCATGTTTTGCCTTTACGCTTTTATTGTTTTACTTTTACCAACATTTCGTTTCTACACATGCTTACATTGCTGAAGCAACTTTGCACCATGTGCACTCTTTGCTTCGATACTGAACTGTCTTCCCGTTGGTGTAATATTTATACTAATCACTAAGTCAGGGGATGCCAAGTATTCACCGCCTTTTTCCGACCACTCAACGAGTGCAATTGCCCCACCACCGAAATAATCTCTAATTCCCATAAACTCGAGCTCTTCTGGGTCGGCTAGGCGATACAGATCAAAATGATAAATATTGACGTTTTCCAGCTCATAAGGTTCAACTAGTGTATACGTTGGACTTTTAACACTACCTGAATGCCCAAGAGATTGGATAAAATATCGGCTGAAAGTGGTTTTCCCCGCGCCTAAGTCACCATTTAGATAAATGACCGCATCGGTTGGAAGTTGACTTGAAACAGCCTGCGCTAAATCTTGGGCTAGCTGCTCGGTATCTTCTACTTCATTGGCGAAAAAAGAGGTTTGCGGGTAAGACATCTACAATATTCCACAGTGTTAAAAGCTGAAAAACGCAGCAGATGCCTCCCAGTGAGGGGATTATCACGACAAATTAGTGATTAATCAGTGCACGTACTGCGTCGAACAAATCGCTCGCTATCATACCACGTTGCCCATAAAGTTGGGCAATATCATCACCCGCCTTCGCGTGCAATACAACACCGTACTTGGCCGCAATGTCAGTTTCAACGCCCTGCGCTAACAGAGCGCCAAGAATCCCACTTAGCACATCACCGCTTCCTGCCGTTGCCATCCCCGGGTTACCATGGCGACAAACCCATGTTTTCTTTTCGTTATCAATGAGTGTTCCTGCCCCTTTTAAGACGCAGACTGCGTGATATCGCTGAGAACACTGTCTTGCATAGTTAAACCTGTCTCCTTCTACGTCATCAATAGATACGCCAAGAAGACGTGCAGCCTCGCCAGCATGAGGGGTAAGAATACTGTCTGCAATAGTATAAGCCGTCGACTGTTTGCACAGTATGTTAAGCGCATCGGCGTCAATAACGATGGGTTTGTTATTCATTTGGCAGTGCTTTAATGTCATCTCGAATGTGTTGTTGGCCCATTCGTCTTGACCAAGACCTGGCCCAATGACCACACAGCTTGCCCACTCTAACGCATCAGCAAGATTTGAGTCGCTCACCATTAATTCGGGACGTCCTGCACTTACTTGTACGATGGAAGATTCATGGGTGTAAATGCGAACCATACCAGCACCACTTCGAAGCGCTGCCTCTCCGGCGAGTCGAATAGCTCCAGCTGTACCTTTATTGCCGCCAATGCAAAGGAGGCGACCATAAGTTCCTTTATGGCTGTTTATTTCGCGCGGCCCCATGCCTTTAAAATGGTCAATATTTAGCATGGTAGCGCTGGCTTTGGCCAGTGCTTGAAATGCTTTACCAATCCCTAAATCCGCATAAACCAGTTTTCCACAAGACTGCTTTCCCGCACCCGTCACCAAGCCTGGCTTAATACCCACAAACGTAACCGTAATATCGGCTTGAACACAACGTCCAAGACTCTGCCCAGTGTTAGCATCGAGACCTGATGGCACATCAACACTTACAACAGGCGTAAGGTCTTCGTTCAATGCATCAATAACATCTGCAAATTCATTGCGTATGTAACTGTTAATGCCCGTTCCCAATAATGCATCAATAACCACATCTGCTTTTTCGAGTATGCTTTTTTCAAAGGCACGTATTTTTCCACCGGCATCTAGCCATCGCTGTTGCGCTTTACCGGCATCACCCTCTAACACTCTATGAGGCTCGACAGCACACAAATGAACCTGTTTGCCCGCCAGCTTTGCATTCATCGCGGCAATATAGCCGTCTCCCGCATTGTTGCCCTGTCCAACTACAACGAGATACACATCGGAATTGGGCATCAATTCTTGGCATTGCTTAAATACTACATCGCCAGCGCGCTGCATGAGTGTGAACATATCACAACCTGAATCAGCCGCTGCCTGCGCTTCATTTTCGCGAACCTGATCGGCTCTAAATAGTTTGTATGATAAACTTGATGTGAGTTGAGTATCTAGCATGAGCAAATGTCCGCAATTAATTCCATTGACCTCGTTGAATTAACAAACAATATCAAGGCTTGGGGTATAGCGCTAGGCTTTCAGCAAGTTGGTATAAGCGATATTGATCTGCATCAGCATGAAGCGCATCTTCAGGCATGGTTAGATGCTGGATACCACGGCGACATGACGTTTATGGAAAGCCACGGCATGAAGCGAGCGCGCCCCAGCGAACTGGTGCCCGGCACACTTCGCGTTATAAGCGTGAGAATGAACTATCTTCCCCCTGACGCCTCTTTTGCTAAACATCTAAAACGCCCAGAAATAGGCTATATCAGCCGTTATGCACTGGGCCGTGATTACCATAAAGTACTGCGAAAAAGGCTCAAGCAGCTGGGGGAAAAGATCACTGCAGCGTTAGCAAATACGCAATATCGCCCCTTTGTTGATTCAGCTCCTGTGCTAGAACATGCCATCGCTGAAAAAGCAGGCATTGGTTGGACCGGAAAGCATAGCCTAACGCTCAATAAAGAAGCCGGCTCGTGGTTTTTTCTCGGCGAACTATTTATTAATTTACCGTTGCCTGTCGACTCCCCTGTGGAAGAGGGTTGTGGAACCTGTAGTGCCTGCATCACCATTTGCCCGACCAACGCCATAGTCGCACCCTATAAAGTGGATGCGAGGCGTTGTATTTCTTACCTTACGATAGAGTCAGATAAAGACATTCCAGAAGCACTAAGACCCATGATGGGTAACAGAATTTATGGTTGTGATGATTGCCAGCTAGTATGTCCATGGAATCGTTTCGCAGATATCACCGCAGAACATGATTTTCATCCGCGGCAAGTGCTTCACGGACAATCACTGAATACCTTGTTTAGTTGGTCAGAGGAAACGTTTTTGTCCAACACAGAAGGGTCTCCCATTAGGCGTATTGGATACGAAAAATGGCAACGAAATATTGCTGTAGCTATGGGCAATGCACCATACAATTTCGATACTGTACAGCTGCTAGAGGAACGAAAAGGAACGGTAAGCGAGTTAGTTGACAGGCACATCGACTGGGCACTAGCACAACAGCACAAAAAGCAAAATATATTGGCAAATAACGATACTACACGGCAACAGCAACGTTTGATAAGAGTTGTAGAGAAAGGACTACCTAGAGACGCTTAATCTTGATTTCAGTCTGCAGACTCTACCAGCGTGGTAGTGTCTATTTCTTGTCTGCCATTCTTTTGAGTATTGTCGTTGACGGATATCAAGCGCTTCTCTAGCTCGCTATCATTGCCACCCAAAAGACCTTTCACTTCGCAGCTATCAAGGTCACAAATAACCGAATTTGGCAGAGACGGTGGAGACGTAGGATGATTTACTTGAAAATACCGTAACAACGGCAGGGCAGATTGCTCTGAAGCAACTGGAAAAGGAATTGTCCCCGCATACTTGGACAACAGTTTTGGTGCCGCTTTGATGACTTTTAGATCGCGCGTTTCAGTGGCACGAGAACGTGCTAGCACTGAAGACAACCGCTCTTTTTCTGCTTTTGATTCGAGCAGCTGGTGCTGATACACAAAAAACTTATAGCCCGCTATAGCGATAAACAATACCAACACCAAAACGGGCCAACGCTTCATTCCAATTCCTTTTTGTGAACGAAATTATTTGTGATATTGCTGACTTTGCTTGTGCACAGCATTAACGAAAACACCCGCATTTTCAGGTGGGACATCAAGATGAATGCCGTGACCTAAGTTGAAAACGTGTCCTGTTCCGTTGCCATAACCCGCTAGTATTGAGCCCACTTCTTCTTCAATACGCGCAGCAGGTGCATAGAGCATTGATGGGTCCATGTTGCCTTGTAGCGCGACTTTGTCGCCAATACGTGCACGCGCTTCTTTAATATCGATAGTCCAATCCAGACCAACGGCATCACAACCGGTTGCAGCGATGGATTCTAACCACATACCACCATTTTTAGTAAACAGCGTAACAGGCACTTTGCGACCTTCACTCTCACGAGTAAGCCCGTTTACAATACGTTCCATATACTGCAACGAAAATTCTTTATAATCACGCGGAGACAGCACACCGCCCCAGGTATCAAATACCATGACCGATTGTGCACCAGCGGCAATTTGTGCATTGAGATATTCTGTTACAGAGTCGGCTAGTTTCGCCAGCAGTGCGTGAAGCGTAGCTGGTTCAGCAAAAGCCATTTTCTTTATCTTAGTAAAGGCTTTGCTAGAGCCGCCTTCTATCATATAGGTTGCGAGTGTCCACGGGCTCCCAGAAAAACCAATAAGAGGAACTTCACCTTTAAGTTCACGGCGAATAGTGCGTACCGCATTCATCACATATTGAAGCTCACCCTCTGGGTCAGGTAAGCCTATTTTGTCAACGTCAGCCTTGCTGGTGATTGGATTTTTGAAACGCGGACCTTCTCCCGCTTCAAAGTAAAGCCCTAAACCCATTGCATCAGGGATAGTTAAAATATCTGAAAAAAGAATAGCGGCATCCAGCGGGAAACGTCGCAATGGCTGAAGTGTCACTTCACATGCAAGCTCAGCGTTTTTGCAAAGAGACATAAAGTCGCCGGCTTCAGCGCGTGTTGCCTTATATTCTGGCAAGTAACGTCCGGCTTGTCGCATCATCCATACAGGTGTCATATCCACAGGTTGCTTTAACAACGCACGCAAATAGCGGTCGTTTTTCAACGCAGGTTTATCAACACTAGGAATATTTTGCGACATATAACTCACCTAAATAACTGTAGATAGAATAGACAAAAGGCAACACTGGCCTGAGCGCCGGAGTATAACAGTATTATCTATGCCGTGGGTTAAAACCTCGAACAAAAAATTGACTTGCGACATACTGTCGACAAATAAAGACGAATAATACTTGAAATTCCCTCTTGCACTTAAAGTGAGTGTTTGCTATTACTAGTCATGTTAACCAAAAGAAGCCCTTCATGGGACCGTGCTAAACTTATTGAAACCCTGCTTCGGCAGGGTTTTTTATTTGTTGCCTATTAGCGACACAGTTTTTTCAATGAGTTGCCCCGCAATTGACAAGCGCGGGGGGATATTAGGAAGCGCATCAATATCGAACCATTGCGCATCATCAATTTCATTCTCCTGGCAGCGAATCTCACCTCCTGCATACTCAGCAATAAAACCAACCATTAATGAATGCGGAAATGGCCATGGCTGACTGTTGAAATACTGTAGGTTTTTCACCTTCACTCCAACCTCTTCGAAAATTTCCCTGTGTACTGCCTCCTCAAGGCTTTCTCCACTTTCAACGAACCCTGCTAAGGTTGAATACATATTTGCTTCTTTGTGGCGCACGCCTTTTGCTAACAAGATTTTCTCGTTGTTATGAATTGATACAATGACGCATGGTGATACTCGAGGGTAACTCCTATGTTGGCACCGGTGGCAGTGCACAGCCATTTCCCAGTCAACACGTTCTGTTTTAGCGCCGCACTGCCCGCAATATTGATGCGTGCGCAAAAAATGAATGTATTGCCAAGCGCGGCCAATTACAGAAAACGCGATATCTTGGGCGCTGAAAAGAAGTTGCCGCAGCGATATGCGCTCCCAACCCGGTTCATCAATATGCTCACTTCCTAAATCAACAACAAATACCGGATGCGATTGCTGCGCGCTTTCATTGAGTGGAGGCAACTGATGAATATCGTCGATGTAAGATAACAAAAACGGGATTTCTTCAAGGTAAGCAAGCGGCAATACTTGAGCTGATTCTTGGACCACTATCTTGCCCCGACTAAACACAACCCACATAGCTTTTTTGGCTTTCAAGCTAGATTCTTCTTGTTTTATCATCATCACCGTCACCCTTTAGTTAGATAAACACAATAACACAGTTTTCTACAGCGCCGACAAAACCCTCAAGTGCCTTTTCTCTATCGCGTAGCCTTGAAAAACCATGAGTCGCTTATTTGATACACTTTATTACAAATAGAGCCATGAAATTGAGTGCAAAATTTGTGTCGCACCTGCACAGTGTTATACTAAAAACTAAGATCGCTAAGCAGGTAGCAAATTATTATGTTGCAGCAATTAGAAAGCGCTAGGTCTAAGTGGGGCGGAAAGAGCCAAACTATTGATAGATGGTTGCAGGAAAGGCAAGCATTATTAGTGACTTATTGTAGTTTAGCAGGAATTAACGAGTCGAATAGCAGCTTGCCAGATGCAGATGACATTGCCGCTTTTTGCGGTGCATTGCTAGACTATCTGTCTGCGGGGCATTTTGAAGTTTTTGAACTATTAACCGAAAACGGTGATGACGTTACGGGGTTGGGGCTTAAAGAAAATCTTTATCCCGAATTAACAAAAACCACAGATGCCGCGCTTGCATTTAACGATAAGTTTGCAGAAGCAGTCTCAGCAAAACAGGCAGCGGGCTTTGACAGCGCACTTGCGGACCTTGGAGAAACGTTGGAAGAGCGTTTCGCGCTAGAAGATGAGCTAATCGCACATATGCACAGCGCATAATGTTGTACGGGCGCATCACTATAATAACGAAAGTCGATTAGACGGTTTCAATTGATGAACAACACCACACTTATCCATAAGGCTCGTGCCTACTGCGAACAACGCGGTGCACGCTTTACTCCATTGCGAGAAAAAGTTTTCGAAATTCTTGTAGCAAAACACGGTCCTATGGGGGCCTATGAATTACTTGACTCCCTTAAAGAAACTGAATCAAGTGCAAAGCCAGCTACCGTATATCGTGCATTGGACTTCTTACTTGATTTTGGATTTATCCATCGTCTTGAATCTACCAACGCGTTCGTAGCTTGCTATCATTTTGGCTGCAATCACCCTGTACAATTTCTTATCTGTGATAGTTGTGGAGATGTGGCAGAAATTCAGTCTGAGGGCCTTCAAGAAACCCTGGAACATCAGGCACAAGCACACGGTTTTCGTGTATCAAAACAAACAATAGAAGCACACGGCCTATGTGCCGATTGCCAAGAAACGGAAGGTTCATCTCTTAAGGAGAACATACATGAATGCTGATTTTGTGAACCCATTTATTGGTGGTTTACTCAATGTTATGGAAACTATGGCCCAGACCAAGCTTACACCCGGAAAACCAAAACGTAAGCAGAGCGATGTCGCCAAAGGCGATGTATCAGGTCTTATCGGCATGGTGGGGCCCAATGTACGTGGCTCTATGTCAATCACCTTTGATGAAGCATTAGCGCTAACCATTATGGAGCGTATGGTAGGTGAACGCCCTGAAAAATTAGACGCCGAAGTGGGCGATATGGTTGGCGAGGTGACCAATATGATTTGCGGTAACGCGAAAAGAGATCTTGCTGAACGCGGCTATGAATTTGGTATGGCTACTCCTATTGTTGTTTCAGGTAAGCAGCACACCATCAGCCATCAGGTTGATGGCGCAAAAATCATTTTACCGTTCATGTGTGATGAAGGTTTAGCGCATTTGGAAATCTGCTTTGACAAATAGTGTTTGGCAGTCTGAAAAAATTACACTTAAAAGCTACCCACGTGGCTTTCATATCATCACTGACGATATCATCGCCGCAATGCCGAGCATCAAAGCAGTTGAAGTGGGCTTGCTCCACTTGTGGCTGCAGCATACCAGCGCTAGCTTGACGGTGAACGAAAATGCCGATCCCACTGTTAGGCAGGATATGGAAGCATTTTTTAACTACAGTGCAAGCGAAGACCTTTCCTTTTATAAACACACGTACGAAGGTAAAGATGATATGCCAGCACACCTCAAATCAAGTATACTAGGGTGTCAGCTTACGATCCCCGTGCAACAAGGCAGACTTGCTCTTGGTACGTGGCAAGGCATTATGTTAGGGGAGCATCGGGATCAAGGCGGAAGACGAACAATTGTAGCCACATTACAAGGGATAGCATCGTAACCCACATTATAAATGGCACAATTTGTGCTGATACACTTGTTAAGCACAACATTTACAATTATCAAAATCGATAATCACTCAACGTTAAACAGGATGTGACTATGAAAAAACATTTCAAAATGGCAGCGCTATCCCTCGCTGTAATTGCCTCAACGAATGCGTTTGCGCAAGATTCATCAGAACCAGCTTACCAGCAATGGGGCGCTGCGTCAGGTATGTTCTACAACACTGATGTATCTCGACCACTTTCGCTTACTGGCGATGGCACTATTGATGACGGTTACGGTGTTACCTTTGAATACGGCTTCCGTTTTACACAAAGCTGGGCGGCACGTGTAGAATTTACAACCCTTGAACTTGATTATTCGAGCGATGTAGATGATAGCGGTGAAATGGTTGGTGTCGACGCAATGTATTTCCTTCCAGAAGATGCATGGTATTTATTCGGTGGTGTTAAGCGTCAGTCTGTTGGCATCTCTACGACACTAGGTAATATCGGTATTGGTAAGCACTGGGACCTTCACGAGAATGTTAAGCTAGTTACTGAAATTGCCGCTTACCACGACTTCGGCGAAGACTATAATGATTACAGCGTTAAAGTAGGTCTTGCTATTCCATTTGGTGAGCGTAGCTCATACTCACCAAAAGACAGTGACAATGACGGTGTAATGGACGCAAAAGACCAATGTCCAATGACGGCTCCGGGCGTTCGTGTTGATGCAACAGGTTGTGCTGTTGATAATGACAACGATGGCGTAATGAATAATGCTGATAAGTGTCCAAACACACCAGCAGGAACAAAAGTAGACGCAATGGGTTGTGCGATTAAGGACTCAGATAACGACGGAGTTATGGACAGTAAAGACATGTGCCCTGATACACCAGCGGGTGTAAAGGTAGACGCAAAAGGCTGTACGTTGTTTGACACTGAAACCGTCGAAATCACACTTCGCGTTCTTTTTGATAACGACAGTGCTATCGTCAAAATGCCAAAAGACCCAGAAATTTCTGAGTTCGCTGCATTCATGAAAGAGTACCCGTCAACAAGTGCAATCATCGAAGGTCACACGTCGGCACCGGGTTCAGCGTCATACAACATGGACCTGTCTAAGCGCCGTGCAGCTAACTTCAAAGACGTTATGGTTGATATGTACGGAATCGACGCTTCACGCCTAGAAACAGTAGGTTACGGTGAGTCTCAGCTGCTTGATACAGCGAACAATGCCGAAGCCCACCGCCTTAATCGCCGTATTTCTGTAACGGTAACAGGCACAGTAAAAGTAGCTGAAGAAAAATAATTCAGCGCATTAAACAATCAAAAGGCGCCGTCTCTGAAAGAGCGGCGCCTTTTTTGTAACAGTCGCGATATGTTCGTTTTTGCTTAATAGCGGCAGTGCGGTTTAGTACTCGTCAGCGATAGCTGGCCCTGCATAATTATCAAAGCGCGAGAATTGACCTTGGAAAGTTAGACGGCATGTACCAATAGGACCGTTACGTTGCTTACCAATAATAATTTCCGCGATACCTTTGTATTCACTATTCTCGTGATAGACCTCATCACGATAAATAAACATGATAAGGTCGGCATCCTGCTCGATTGAACCCGATTCACGAAGGTCTGAGTTTACCGGGCGTTTATCAGCTCTTTGCTCTAGTGTACGGTTGAGCTGAGAAAGCGCGACAACGGGAACCTCTAACTCTTTCGCTAATGCCTTGAGAGAGCGAGAAATCTCAGCAATTTCCAACGTACGGTTGTCGCTTAAAGACGGTACTCGCATCAGCTGAAGATAATCCACCATGATAAGACTGATACCGCCTCGTTCGCGGGCGAGTTTTCTTGCGCGTGAACGCACGTCCATAGGAGTAAGACCAGACGAATCATCAACAAATAGGCAATCTTTGTCTTTCAGCATGGCCATCGTATTGGAGATACGCGCCCAATCTTCATCATCAAGTTGCGCAGTACGAATCTTCGTTTGATCAACACGGCTTAATGACGCCAACATACGCATCATAATTTGTTCAGACGGCATCTCAAGGCTGAACACCAAAACCGGCTTATCTTCTGCCATCATGGCATTTTCAACCAAGTTCATGGCAAACGTAGTTTTACCCATTGATGGACGAGCCGCTACGATGATCAGGTCTGAAGGCTGTAACCCACTGGTCATTTTGTCAAGGTCAGAAAAACCTGACGTAACACCTGTCACTTCTTTATTGGTCTTAACCAATTCTTCAAGGCGGTCAATTGTCTTACTTAAAATCGACTCAACACCGCGAGGACCTTCGTTCTCGCCAGTACGTCGTTCTGCTATTTCAAATACCTTGCTTTCAGCAAGGTCGAGAATATCAGCGCTATCTCTGCCTTCCGGGTTGTAGCCAACCTCAGCGATTTCATGAGCAACACCAATCAATTCACGTGTTATAGCGCGTTCACTAATGATCTGCGCGTAAGACACAACGTTAGCCGAACTGGGGGTGTTCTTTGCCAATTCACCTAAATAAGCAAAACCACCGGCATCGTCTAACTCATCGTGTTTTTCAAGCTCTTCAGAGACGGTAATTAAGTCGATAGGGTTGCTAATGTTGAGCAAACGCGTGATGGCGCGAAAGATAATTTGATGTGAACGGTTGTAAAAGTCATTGTCAGTGACAAGCTCTGCTACTTTATCCCAACTTTCGGGGTCGATAAGCATGCTTCCTAAAACAGACTGCTCTGCCTCAATGCTGTGAGGAGGAACCTTCAATTTTTCTACATTCTTATCGCCTTGAGGAGCAGATGCCACAGAATAACCCTTTACCGATGTTCAAAAGTCAGTTGGTTATTATGCGCTTTTAACGCCTCTTGCTCAACACGATAACCATGAGAATTGCGCCGAACGCACAAAATCTAGCATCATCCCTTAAGGCTTTTGATTTGGTTATTCCGTACTTTGTCGTACTTACAGGGTTTTCTCTATTTTGAAAAGGGCGCCATCAACTGTTGTATATGCCAATGTGTTATCTTGAAACAGCAACGTAGCCCCAACAGTATCGATTTGATTGGTGCAACTAAGCTGTATTTGCGTAATGCTACCGGCAGAGAAGCCAAGCTCATTGGATGATACTTGATAAGAGGCTTCTAGCATATCGGTGGTAACTTGCTTTGACTGGTATGTTGGAGTTTCACAAACATCTTGATCAAGCTTAGCAAATGCGCTTGAGTAAGTAATAGAGCTACCTAAGATGCGTTTAGTCTCTGTCACAGAAGGCTGTCCTTCTGTTGGTAGATATGCTTCAGTGACTACCCATGTGCCCTCGTAAAAAGCAGGTTCGTTTGCCGCACAGCCTAACGTTAGCACCGCTAATCCCAGCGCGCCCAATGCCAGACTATGAAAACGCCAAAACCGCTTTACATGCCTTACTATACTCAATTGACTCTCCAATTTGCGTTTACACTTGCTCTACGAAGCAACCTATTCGTCGCAACATATAGAGCGGTAAAACGAGAAAAACGTTTCATCATCACGATAAAGTGACACATCTAAACGACCAAAAATAAAAGAAGCTGCACAAAGCAGCTTCTTTATCGTCAATCTATAAATATGAACTAAAATAAAATTTTCAACCCACATCAACGATTAAACTAACCATAGTTTATTCACTTTTGATCTATCACGATACGCCCGTGAACGGTTGAGATATCAACATTCGCATCGCCACCATTGTTGATGAATCGAAGCCAGCTGCTAGGACCGTACTTTGGCTCTTTGGCTTTTTCATCGCTAATTTTATTGATGATGTCACCACCTGCATGGGCTTCGATGTCAAACTCTGCCGATACGTTGTCTTGAAACACTAGCTCGATGGTACCGCCAACTGAATTCGCATTAACACTACCATTGTCATTAATAGATAAGCTTGCAAATGTGCGCCCGTTAACCGTGTTAATCTGCAACACGTCAACGTCTTGTAGATTTAGCTCAATACGCCCATTCACGGTTTCAACCTGAACATCTGGGCTGTTAGACGTCAATCCAACCTGACCATTCACCGTTGCAATAGATACCTCTTCGCTACCCATATGCTTAGCCTCAATGTCCCCATTTACCGCTTCAGCTTCCAGTCGACCACGGACGTCCATCATTGAAATATCGCCATTCACTGACTCTACTTCAACTCTTTCACCAATATCATTGAGAGACACATCGCCATTAACCACTTCAATATCTACAGACCCTTTGATGCCCTCTGCTTTAACATCAGCATTAACAGCTTCGTAGTTAAGGTCACTGGCGGCTGGTATGTAAATCGTCAAATCGTCGCCATCTTTACTCTTCTTATACCAGCTCTTGTTCTGGCGCTCGACTTCGACGTGAATAACAACTACATCGCCTCGTCGTTCAAAGATAAACTCTTCGGTATCATCACCTAGTTCACCTGTCACTCGAACTTGAGATTTATCCCATACTCGAATGTCAGCTTTACCATTAACATGCTCAATATCTACTTTTGGTGACGACGACGAATCCAATGTTTTATCTACTTTTTCGCCAGCATTCACCGTAAAAGCGAGTGAAAGTAACATAGTTGCGCCAACGGCTTTCGCCATTTTTTGAGACAGTTCCATCATATTATTGCTCATCATTTTCTTACCCTTATTAAATTTGCTGCCACTTTGGCGCGTGCACTCGCTCAATTAAGGCAATTTGCTGTTGATATACGTGATGTAACATTTTAATTAACGCCGAATTATCAGGGTCTTCCTTCAACGCGGTTTTAATTGCATCTGCTGCATCATCTAACTCTTTTAACTGCTGCTGCCAGTCTTCCGTTAATGCCGGCGTACTTTGGTAGCTAGCTAATAGACTGCTCACATTTTGCTGTTGCTGATTACTCATTGCGTCAACAAGTGCGAAGTTATCATTCATATTTTCATCAGGTTTGAATGCATAGGGGGCAGAGAGCCACAGCACGGTAACAAAACACACACTTGCCGCTATCGCTAACCACTGTTTCGTGTTTACTCCCTGACTATCTGTCGCTTCTTCGCTATTTCTTTGAGATTCAATTCCTAGCTCGATACCGCGAAACAAATCGCGTTCTGGCTGTTTTTCTTTACTGAGTTCAGCGATATGTTGCGAGAGCTTCTCGTCAAAATTACTCATTGTCATACCCCATAAATTCTTTCAAAAGCTGCTTGGCACGAAAAAACTGTGCCTTACTTGAACCCACTGCCATATTGAGCATCTTCGCAATGTCTTCGTGGCGATAACCCTCCAACGCATGAAGAACAAACACCATTCTTGCGCGTTCTGGCAACCTGACAACTAATGCCTCTAAGTCTATATCCGTGCTCTGCGATTCGGCAGTCATCTCATGAATACCGCTGCTTTCAAGGTTAAACATACGCTGTACCCACCCCTTCTGCTTGCGCATATAAGAGATGGTGATATTCGCTGTGACGCTATGTAGCCACGTTGAGAACTGGCTTTGCCCGTCAAAATTCTCGAGCTTTCGCCACAGCTGTATAAACACTTCTTGTGAAGCATCTTCAGCCATTCCCTTGTCACCTGTCAGTCGATAACATAAGGCATAGACCCGAGTGATATATTTATCGTAAAGCTGGCGAAACGCATGTTTGTTGCCCTGCTTTGCCGACGTAATCAAACTGTCTTCGTCTTTGCTACCGAACACCACATTGGCGTGTACAACACGTTGTTGTGTGTGTTCCATGTTAATCTCTTAATTTTTGTCAGATTGAGTGCCTTTTTCATCTCGGCACTTGTTAGTGTTATAAGGTTAGTCGTACCCTATAGTAGAAAGGTTTAAATGCACAAAAATTTTTTTTGGAGACACCATGCCGTCATCGTTTGAAGTGAATGGGCTTTTTGCCGGAAAGCCACAACCCCTAGGCCCTAGAGGGGCACCGAGCAGTATTGTAAAAAGTCCAGTAAATGTACTTACTGTCAATATTGATGGTACCGAAGAAGATCAACAGGCCAATACGCGCCTTCACGGTGGTCCTGAGAAGGTGTTACATCAGTTCAGCCCAAACCACTATTTAACGTTAGCAAAGCACTTTCCCGATGGCGATTTTATCGTCGGTAGTATCGGCGAAAACATCAGTGTGGAAGGTATGGACGATACCACTGTCTATATCGGAGACGTTTGGAAGTTTGGTGATGTAGAACTGCAAATTAGTGCGCCAAGAGCACCCTGCAGTAAGATTTCACAGCGCTATGGCATTCCCAATTTAGACCGTTTTGTCGGTGAACGAGGTATGACAGGCTGGTATTATCGAGTGAAAAAAACAGGCACGATTTCTTGTGGTGACGCAGTAACTCTGCTGCACAGAGAGTCTGACACGACCAACGTGCATACGCTGATGCAATGCGCACATACGAAAGCAGATAAACAACTTGCAGCCAAACTTGCTGGGCTTCCTACCTTGGATGATGAATGGCGTTTAAAGTGCGAGAAAATAGCAAATAAATAGTGCTATCTAGCCATGTTTGGGGCGCGCCTTGATCTGATTTTAGGCTCATCGACAGTCGATTATTAACCGCGCTTAGAAGCGGAGCAAGGCGTGAGGGCGTGTTAACGTAGATAGACAGAGCGCAATGGTCTTTTGAACACTTAATGTAATAGCCTATTTCATCTTGGCGATACTTTTCGAACACCGATTTTATCGCGCGCTCTAAAGCGTATTGCTCTGATACGTTGGCTATTGAATATTCGGTTGTCGAGGTACATTTTTCAAAACAGTATGTAAACGGTGCAGGCTTAATCACTGGCGCTTGTTTAACTAAGTAACTGCAAACGCCAGCGTAACCAAGCAGGCTACATACAAAAAACAGAAAAACTTCTTTTCTGGTAGCGGGCATATTCAATCCTTGAATGCGGTACATATCCATAAAGGGTCGTTGACGATACTAGTCTAACCGCTCACCAACAACAAGCTTTAAAAACTTACCGAATCCCCCTCATTGAGCACATACCAAGGTATCTCTGTCTTAAGCTGAGCTTTCATATGAAGCAACCTAAATAGTGCCGAATGCGATGTTTTATCACCCATTCGCCAACTTGCATTACCATATCCCCATGGAATAACCACTTTACATTTAAGCTCTTGCGCAGCAATAACGGCATCTTCAGGCGTAGTATGTACTTTGCGATACCAACGAGGCGATTCTTCACTGAAGTATGAAGCTATAGGCAAAAGACAAACGTCTATCGAGCCAAAACGTGCCTGAATGTCTTTAAAATGGGGAGAGTAACCCGTATCGCCTGCAAAAAATAATGTGTTGCCGTTATTTTCTAATACCCATCCGCCCCATAATGTCGCGTTATTATCTTCGTGAATAAACGGCACCCAGATACGGCTACTAAAGTGGTGCGCGGGGACAAAATGTGCAGTTGTCTTGTCTACAGTCTGTGACGTGTACCACGCCATTTCTTTAATGTTATAGCCGTCTTCGGGAAATTGCTCTGCAAAACCAAGCGGTACGAGATAAGTAGGCTTATTGCCCAGTTCACCAATATCTGCCTTGTTAAAGTGGTCGTAATGAATATGAGAATAAAGCACAGCATCTGTTTGCGCCATTTTCTCAATGTCTATTGGAGCTGCAGGTTGTCTATTGAACCCTTCAGCTAACCTAAAGGCCCAATTAACTGGCCAATCGAATTGGTTGAACACCGGGTCAATAAGTAGCTGTTCATCGCTAGCTGTTGTCACAACAAAAGTAGCATGACCTAGCCACGTAATTGTATAGCCAGTATCGAGCGATATGTTTGGCCGGCCGCCGGTATAGCGACAATTTTGCATTTCCTGTTCGCAAGTAATCTCGTCGGAAGGCGGGTAGCAATCCTCTTCGCATGTGACGGGGTAATCGCGAAAATCATCGTAAAGGTTACTGAATCTATCCTCATAACCTTCAACATCGGTGTAAGTGATAACAGACTCATCACTAACTACCGTCTCTACATGGTTCTGACTTGCGCACCCCAGAAGGCTGAACACTAGCCCTGATAACGCTAGGTTTTTGCCAAATGGTATGGCCTTACAACTAATATACTGCTTTATTGATGTTGACTGCATCGCTTAATCCACCTGATAAACCTCATCGATATGCGACGCACTTTACCCAATTTGTGGGGCACATGCCCCACTTAAGCGTAAGAAAATATTAATTTTTGGCGGTCAGTGTAGCGTTAGTCCCTTCAAGTCGTACTTTCTGTCCTTCGCGCAAACGTTCAGCGCCGCGCACTACAACGTATTGACTGGGATTTACGTTACCAAATACTTCAATGCGTTCGCCAAGCCCAACACCGGTTCGAACTTTTACCTGCTGCGCCTCATTGTTTTCATTAAGCTGGTAAATAAATGTGCCTGACTTGCGTAATACCAATGCATCGCGGGGAATAGTAACACCTTCATGCGTATCACTACTTGGAATAGCCACTCTCACAGCACTACCGATTGGGAAGTCACCCGGTTTAATTGCGATGCGCAACTCCATCATTCTAGAGTTTGAGTTTCCAACTGGAACAATAGCGCGAATAGCTTCTTCCACTTGATGCGTTTTACTCTGCACGTTCACCGTCAAACCGTTTTCAACATAAGGTAATACTGTAAGCGGCGCGCGCACCTGTACTTCAACATTATCTGGGTTTACCACGCGAAGTAGTGTCTGCCCTACGCCGGTGTATTCTCCAGGAGACTGCAAACGCTCGACAACTAATGCAGTAAAAGGTGCGCGCACTTTACTTTGCGCTACTTGATATTGAGTGAACGCTAAATCTAATTTGGCTTGAGCTAGCTCTTGCTTGGCATTTTCAAGGTCAGCCTCAACCGCATCAAGTTCACCTTGAGACATATTATTATTGGCTTTCAAGTTTTTGAAACGCGCTAGACGTTTCTCAAATAAGCCTACCTGTGACTGCCACTGAGCGATGTTAGATTTGTTTTGATTAAGCGTAATCGTAAGACGAGTATCATCAAGCACAACAAGTGGCTCGCCCTCACTTACGACGTCACCCACTTCTGCCATCCAGGTAATACGACCATCGACTTCAGACGCTAGATTAGCATCAGTTTGACTCAAAATAGTGCCTGGCACCCACGTAAGTTGAGATATCGCTTGCTCCCTAGCCTCATCGACTTGAACCAAGACGGGTGGCGTTTTTTCTTCCTGCGCGCGAACATCCAAAGATAGTGAGACCGACGCTAGCGTAGATATGCCCAAAACAAGCGAACGTGTTAATAAATTCATGAGACTAAAATCCTTATAAATGGTCACTGTGCTTATTGAGTTTTACTGCCCGAGGAGCGGCTCCACCAACAGAGTCGAGCGATGAAACATTGGTAGCTTTCGCTGCCGTCATTCTGAGTAAGGTGGGCAGCAACACAAGGGTGAATACTGTACTGACCGTCATACCCCCTACGATTACAGCAGCTAATCCACGATAAATAACGCTACCAGCGCCTGGCATAAGCAGCAGAGGTAACATGCCAAAAATGGAGGTAAGCGTACTCATAAAAATGGGGCGCAGGCGAAGTTCAATTGCCTGTTGTACTGCTGCATCGCGAGACAACCCTTTTTGTTCACCAAGGCGAGTTTGATGCACGAGTAAAATAGCGTTGTTTACCACCAACCCCAGCAAAATGATAAAGCCAATCATCGTTAGCAAATCCATGGGTTGAAACATGAAGGTATTCATAATGCGAATGGCAATAACTCCCCCCACGGTTGCAAGAGGAATTGAAAGTACCACCAGTACACTGTCTTTAAGCGATTTAAACAAACCTGCCATCAACAAGAGTAATAAAACCATCGCGAATAAGAAGTTATCAGCCATCGACGATATAGCCCCTTTAAGGCTGTCTGCGCTACCTCCATAGCTAATGGCGCCATCTGAGGGCATCATAGCCATAATAGCTGGCTCAACGTCCGTCTTAATGACATTCATTGCTTGTTCTAGGCTCATACCTTCTGGTGGATTTACATTGACAGTTAGCGTTCGACGACCTTCAATCCTTTGAATTCGGCTAGGCCCCACGGTACGTTCAATATCTACCAATTCGCCAAGCTGCACGACTTCGCCCATTGGCGTCATAATTGGTGTGCCGCTTAAGTCTTCTGGTGTATTCCACGGCTCAGAGCGAAAGATAATATTCATACGTTTCACGCCGTCGAAATACTCGCCCACGTACATACCGTCACCCATGGCTCTCACCAAATTACCCATGCTGCCGCGGTTCAAACCAACTTCCATCATGCGGCTATCGTTGGGGTAAAACCGCAACTCAGGTTCTGATTGTTCTAATGGAGGGTTTGAACGCGCATTGGCATTTGGGAACACTTCGCGTAATTTGTCGAGGCCAGCTTGCGCTGCAATACCCAGCATGTCTTGATCTGTGCCTTGCAAGTGAATAGCAATGGAACGCCCGTTCCCAAAACCACCAAATAAATTGCCTTGCTGCGCAAAAGCTTGGGTATCCGGTAAGTCTTTTAGAATTTCATCTCGCACAATAGCTTCCAGTTCCTTTACCTTCGACTGGTCTTTTGCGCGCACGCCTAACGTTCCGCCGTTAGGCCAGGTAATAATGTAGTAGTTTTTAAGTGCAGGTTGTTTGTCGCCATCCATGTAAGGTTTAAGGCGCTCAACAACAATAGGGACAACCTCTTCAGAGATAAAGTTTTCACTGGCCCCAGCAGGGAGACTCAAAAAGGCATCAACCGCATCGCGCTTTACGGGAGGAAGATAATCCATCGACGGCATAAGCAGAAAGCTGCCCGTGATAGGCACGCCCATTAGCACCACAACAAGCGTAATTCGTTTAAGCGGTGTAGAGGATATGTGCATGATAGTGCGTGTTATTTTAACCCACAGACTTTTGAGGCTATCCTCAGGCATTTCACCTTTTAGATAGCGGGCAGCCACCACAGGTAAAACCGTCACGGCAACAATAAGCGACATACACACGGCAATGGCAATAGTGAGTGCAAGGTCTGCAAAAAGCTGACCTTCTACGTCTTCTAAAAACATAACGGGAATAAATATCGCAACTGTTGTCGCCGTTGATGCCATCAGTGCACCAAACACTTCTTTAGTACCTTTGTGGGCGCTTTCCGTGTCACTTTCCACGCTTTTTCTTGTACGCACTATGTTTTCAAGTACGACAATAGCGGCATCTAGCACCATACCCACAGCAAAAGCTAGACCTGCCAGCGAGATAATATTAAGTGAGCGGCCGGTTAGCTGAAGTACAACAAACGTGCTTAGCAGAGAAATAGGTATAGCGAGCGCCACAATTAATGTTGCACGTAGCTGTCGCATAAATAGCCATAGCACACCAATAGCTAACAACACGCCTATAAACAAGTTACTGGTAACCAGCTGCACCGCGCGATAAATAAATACCGATGCATCAAAGCTTTGCACCATCACCAATTGCTGGGGCGCTAAATCGTTACTGTTAATCTCAGCAACTTTGTCTTTAACAGCTTCCAAAGTGGCTAACACGTTCGCATCGTTTTGTCTGTCGACACGAATAGAAATTGCTGGGTTTCCGTTTTGAACACTGGCATTCGCGCCATCGGCACGGGTGATTTTAATCTCGGCGATATCATTTAAGGTGATTGGGCTACCTTCGCGCCACTCTAAAATCATTTCTCCCATTTGAGTAGGTTGATAGCGCCCTTCGAAGCGAAGCGTATAACGCCTGCGACCTACGTCTACAAAGCCGCCGGAGATATCGTTGGCGCGACCTAATTCATTCGCAACCGTGCTTAAATTTATGCCGAGCTGAGCCGCTTTAAAAGGGTCAAAAACAATTTGGAACTCTTCAACGCCACCAACCCCACTCTCCATTCTCGCTCTAGCCACGCCAGGAATAGACTCTAACTGCGGCTTAATTACATCAGTAAAATAAGTAACATAAGTATTAATTTCATTAGGGTTACCGGGCAAGCGCTGTAAGAAGAAATAGGTCAGCGCGGGGGCATCACCTCCACTGCCGGCAAGCATAATGTTCGGTGATAGCGCATCTCGTGGAAGTGGCGGTACACGGTTCATGCGGCTTATCACCTCAATAAGCGTTTTTTGCATGTCCGTCCCTAGACCAAACTCTAAATTAATCCATGCATTACCTTGGTTAGCCCAAGCGCTCATTGATTCAAGCCCAGGGATCCCCTGTAAAACCTCTTCCTGAGGTTCGATGATCTCTGACTCTATTTCTTGCGGTGATGCCGCCCGCCATGATGTTTGGATGTTAATATACGGTCGGTCAATATCTGGGAATAACTGCACCGGAAGATTGAGCAAGCTGTAAAGCCCAAGAAATACCAACAAAGTAATGCCGATACCTACCCCAGTTGCATTTTTTATTGCTGCACGAGTGATGTCCATAACGTGGTACTTATGCTTTTTATAGTTCGATTTACTATAGGTCGCACGCATGACAGAAAAAGTTTAAAGCTGTGGTAGGAAGATTTTTAGCGACCATTAACATTTAATTTAAATGTTGCGAAAAAACGGTTATTTATCGCAGATGAGTGAACCTGAAATTTTGTTAATCTATCGCGAGCGTAACTTATTCGTTACGAAAAGGAGATGAGGCGGTCAGACGTTAAAGGTTTTTTTGGTATGATTAGCAGGCACAAAAAAGCCGCTCTAAGAGCGGCTTTTTTCGGATACGTCAGCGATTACGCTTCAGCAATGATGATCACTTTAATTGAAGTGATAACGTCAGAGTGAAGTTGTAAGTCGATGTCATATTCACCAGTCTCACGAAGAGTACCAGTAGGTAGTTTAACTTCTGCTTTTTGTACTT
>CAYVST010000023.1:0-46813 GCA_964454185.1 uncultured Alteromonas sp. | reverse complement strand
CCATGGTGCCGCCACCGATATCGACTACGCAAACACCAAGTTCACGCTCATCATCGGTTAGCACTGCGTAACTTGACGCAAGCGCGGAGAAAATAAGTTGATCAGCGTTAAGTTCACAGCGCTCAACGCATTTAACCATATTTTTCGCCATATCATCTGCACAGGTAATGATATGCGCATCCGCTTCCATTCTAACACCAGACATGCCAATAGGATTTTTAATTCCTTCTTGAACATCTATCGTAAACTCTTGCGGCAACACGTGTAACAAACGTCGCTCAGCGGCAATAGGCACACTGCGTGCCGCGTGAATAACGTTATCTACATCTTCTTGTGTCACTTCTTGGTTATTAATCGGTACCATGCCATTTTCATTTTGGCATTTTACGTGACGTCCCGAGATAGACATGAATACTGAAGACACACGGCAAGCTGCCATTAGCTCCATCTCGTTAACCGCACGCTGCACCGATTTAACAACCAAGTTTAAATCGTTGACTCCGCCTTTATCCATGCCCTTTGATGCATGGGTGCCCACGCCAACGATACTGATTTGATCATCTTCTAGCAGTTCGCCCACTACAGCCTTTACTTGGCTGGTGCCGATATCTAGCCCTACAATCAAATTGCGTTCAGCAGGTTTTGACATGGTTTCCTTAACTCTCTTCATCTGTGGTGCTGTCATCGTTCCAACCAACGGCAACACCCGTGTCATAGCGAAGGTCGACGTATTTGACCGCCTTCTCTTGCTGCGCCAACAGCGGATATACATCGATAAAGCGTTGTAATCTATCGATAAACTCTTGGCGCCCTAAATTTAATTTTATGCCGTTTTCTAACTGTACCTGCCATGCAAAGCGTTCACTTAAACTCAGCTCATCGATAGCCATCTCTGTTGTGGTTATCAACGCATGCATGGCGTTATACCCCTCCAGGGCTGTCTTTTCGCTGCCGCCTGGGCCGTACAATCTCGGCAAACTTAGCTCAACACCTTCGTTATTGAAGGTGTCGCCATATGGGTTAAGCAGCAAGTCCTCGTTCCATTTTGCAACGGGCTGCTGCTCTACCAAATAAATTTTCAGCGTATTGGGCCACTTTTTACGTACCGAAGCACGGTAGACCCACGGCTGAGATTCAACAAGTTCGAACACTTCATTGACATCTAACGCAAAAAAGCTACCGGGCTGTGCTTGACGAATTAACCGTTCAAGTTTCGCAATATCGACATACTGATAGTCACCAGAAAAATCGATTACCTGCACCGGCATTTGCTGTTCATCGTACAAATACTGGTTCGCTTTCATTGCACCATAAGCCAAACCTGCTAACACTAACACCAAAAAGGCGACACCGCCCCACAAGGCTTGCTTGTTTTTCTTTGGCGCTGTTAATTCGCCAGCGGCTTTTTTCGTGCTCAGCTTTGTCATGTATTCTTTTTTATCATAATGGCAGCAGTTAAACCGCCCCCATTACACTGTCTTCAAAACTGGTTGATAAAATACTCAGCACCAGTTCGTCAAAACTTAACCCTGCCACTTTCGCCGCCTTGGGTACCAAACTTTTCTCTGTCATGCCAGGCACCGTATTCGCCTCTAGCAAGTAAAATTGCCTTTGGTTGTCCTGCATAACATCGACACGTCCCCAACCGCTACCCGACACAGCATCGAATGCACGAGCTGCTAATTTAGCTAGCTGGGCTTCTTGCTCGTCAGATAAACCGCTAGGGCAATAGTATTCGGTAGTATTATCCTGGTACTTAGCAGAATAATCGTAGAATGTATGTGGAGTAGACATGCGAATAGACGGCAAAGCCTGCCCCTGTAAAACAGAAACAGTGAACTCTGGACCGTCTATATACTGCTCCAACAAGACTTGATTATCGTATTTAAAGGCGTCTTGAATAGCAGCTTCTAGTTGTTTAGCGCTTGTCACTCTAGCCATGCCAATACTCGACCCTTCTCTGGCCGGTTTTACCATGACTTCATTCCCCAATTTATCCATTATAGCGCTGCACTTACCAGCTTCAAAGTGCCTTTTGTCAGCAATTTCATATTTTGCAGTCGGTAACCCCAAACTTTGCCACACTTGCTTAGTATGAATTTTGTCCATTGCCAGTGCTGACCCTAATACTCGGCTACCCGTATAAGGAATATTAAGCAGCTGAAGCGCGCCTTGCATCGAGCCATCTTCACCGCCGCGACCGTGCAACATGATGAGTACGCGGTCCACGTCAAGCGTAAGCAAGTCAGTAAGCGGGCGTTCTGATGGGTCAAATGCAAATGCGTCTATACCTTGGCGCAACAGCGCATTTAACACTGCCGTACCTGAATTCAACGACACCTCGCGTTCCGCAGAATCGCCCCCCAACATTACCGCAACTTTGCCATACTCATTGGGTAAGTGAGTACTAACCGAAGGTTTTAACATCCTACTCCCCTTCCTTAGCAAGCGGTTGTGGTTCTAATTCATGTTTGGCGAGTAACTTGGCAATTTGCCCAATATTACCTGCACCTTGCGTCATCACGATATCGCCGTCTTGCATGATATTGGCCAAAATACTCGGCAAGGCGCTTTTGTCCCCCACGTAAACTGGTTCAATCTGCCCTCTCTGACGAATAGAGCGACACAAAGATTTACTGTCTGCGCCTTCAATGGGCTGTTCACTGGCCGCGTATACATCGAGCAGCAGCAGCGCATCAACACTTGATAGCACTTCAACAAAGTCTTCGTATAAATCGCGTGTACGCGTGTAGCGATGCGGTTGGTACACCATAACAAGACGCCTATCTGGCCAATTCGCTCGCGCAGCGGCAATCGTTGCTTTAACCTCTGTCGGATGATGACCATAGTCATCAACCAAGCACACCTCACCTTTACTCGTGATAAACGTACCTAGCTGTTCAAAACGACGACCGATGCCGCCGAAACTAGCTAAAGCACGAACAATGGCCTCATCATCAATACCTTCATCGGTTGCGACTGCAATGGCAGCAAGCGCATTTAGCACATTGTGGTTACCCGTTAGGTTCAGTGTGATCTCTAACGCCGGTAACTCTGGGCGAATAACAGTGAAATTTGCTTTGCCAAATGACAGGCTGATGTTTTCTGCCCGATAGTCATTGTGCGCTTCAAAGCCATACGTAACGATACTACGACCTATTCGTGGGCGAATTTCCTGTATGTTCGCATCATCACCGCACACTATAGCTTGTCCGTAAAATGGCAGGTTTGAAAGAAAATCGACAAACGTGTCTTTGACCTTCGAAAAGTCACCGCCATAGGTATCCATATGGTCAGCTTCAATATTAGTAACCACAGACACCATAGGCTGAAGATGAAGAAATGATGCATCACTTTCATCAGCCTCTGCAATCAGATAGCGACTTTTACCAAGTCTGGCATTCGTACCCGCGCTATTGAGCAACCCTCCAATGACAAACGTTGGGTCGTACTCTGCTTCCGCAAAAATGGTGGAAATTAAGCTGGTTGTTGTGGTTTTACCGTGTGTTCCCGCCACGGCAATACCATGGCGAAAACGCATCAGTTCCGCCAGCATTTCTGCGCGGCGAATAATTGGTATGCGATTCTCTCGAGCATAAATTATTTCCGGGTTTTGCTCGTTGATGGCACTAGACACCACAATCACGTCCATCCCTTCAACGTTTTCTGAACGGTGGCCAATTTTCACATTGGCACCCAATTCACTTAAACGCTGTGTCATTGCGCCTTCTTGGATATCCGACCCTGCAATAGCATAACCTTCATTTAGCAGTACTTCTGCAATACCGCCCATACCAGCACCGCCGATGCCGATAAAGAATATATTTTTTACCCTGCGCATTTGCGGGCTTTCAAATGGGGTTTTAAAAACCATTAGTCCCCTACTCCTACCACGCTTTTAACGTGGCTTACTACATGTTCTGTGGCATGGGGGCTTGCACATTTACGTGCGATGGCCCCCATGTGCAGGCAGTCATCAGGGTGTTGAAGCCACTGGCGTACTGCCTGCCCTAAATTTTCTTTCAACACGCCTTGCGCAATCATGAGACCAGCGCGTTGCTTCACTAGTGATTGGGCATTCTTAGTTTGGTGATCATCAACCGCATGAGGCAGTGGAACAAAGATAGCAGCTCTTCCAGCAGCCGCGACTTCGCTTACCGTTAGCGCACCTGCGCGACACACAACAAAATCAGCCCATTGATATGCATGCGCCATATCCTCGATAAAGTCGCTTACGTTAATGCTCATCATATCTGCGCCTGCGTCTTTATAAGCCTGCATAACTTTTTCACTATTTCCTTTACCGCATTGATGAACAATGGATAAGCCTTGCAGCGAGCCACATACTTCTGGCACTGTCTCGTTTAACACTTGAGCGCCCAAGCTCCCCCCGACTACCAGCATGTTAAGCTTGCTAGCATTGTCCTTGTGTTTATCGGAAGATTGATTGCTTACCGACCAAATATCATCGCGTACAGGGTTCCCGACAGTATGCACTTTATCGCTGATGCTTGAGAATTGAACTTTCGCATCGTCGAAGCCAAGTAATACACGGCTTGCCAATTTGCTCAGCAATTTATTCGTCATACCGGCCGCGGCATTTTGCTCGTGCACAATCACTGGAATACCAAGTGATTTTGCCGCAACGCCACCTGGCCCACTGGCATAGCCGCCAAAGCCCACTACGATGTCAGGAGCAACACGCTTAATTATGCGTCTGGCAGAAAAAAGGCTCTTAACTAGCGCAACAGCGCCTTTAATACGCGCTGATAGCCCCTTGCCGCGAAGCCCCTTTACTGGAATAAAGTGGATAGGAATGCTGTATCTCGGTACCACATCAGCTTCCATTCGCTCGGCGGTACCGAGCCAATGGATATCCCAACCTTCATCGCGCAGAGCCTGTGCAACAGCAAGCCCAGGAAACACATGCCCGCCTGTTCCGCCCGCCATAATTAAGCAGCGCTTAGCCATTATCGGCCTCCTGGGCAACCCGCGCTAGAATAGCTTTTATACCCGCTTTACCTTCATCTTCCGGCGACTGAGGTTTCTTATCGGGCTTAACCTCCACCGTAGCATTGTCAAAACTATGTTCACTTTCAGTCACCTGTGGTGCCTGAGTTTGTGTTGCGCTGCGCTTTTTGGCCCCTGTTTTTTTACGCTCATTCTTCGCATCACCGCGGCCTAAGGCTTGTACGCCATCTACACGCAATTCAAAATCAATACGCAAAAGAATTGCCACCGCGACAGACATAATAATAAGCGATGAACCACCATAGCTGACTAACGGAAGTGTTAACCCTTTAGTTGGCAAAATTCCTGCGCTTGCGCCAATATTTACCGCAGTCTGAAAGCTAAACCAAATACCAATGCTGTAAGCGAGATAGCCATCGAATGCTCGACCTTTCTCTAGCGCTTTATTGCCAATATTTAGTGCACGCAACACCATCCACAGTATTAGACCAAGCACTGCGATGACGCCTACAAAACCGAGTTCTTCAGCAAGGATGGCCATAACAAAGTCAGTATGGGCTTCAGGTAAAAACTCTAGCTTCTGTAAGCTGTTGCCAAGCCCTTGACCAAACCAATTACCTCGCCCATATGCCATTAACGATTGAGTAAGCTGATAACCGGCACCAAATGGGTCAGCCCATGGATCTAAGAACGACGTAACCCGCTTTAGTCGATATTCTTCGAAAACGATAAGTGCAACAACCGCCAGCACGCCTACAAATACCAGGGCAAAGAACTGCCATAGCCTTGCACCAGCTAAAAACAACAGCCCAATAGTCGTAGCAAACATAACGACAACAGTGCCCAAGTCAGGCTGTAACAGCAGCAGCATAGCGAGTACAAAAAACACAACAAGAGGCTTTATGAAACCTTTCAAGTTCTCTGTTACTTCTTCATAGCGGCGAACTAAATAACCTGCCAAATAGGCAAAAAAGAAGAGTTTAGCGGGCTCTGCGGCCTGAATTGTAATAGGCCCTATAGCAAGCCAGCGCGTACTTCCATTGACCGTGCGGCCGATAAGTAATACAGCCACAAGCAAACCTATAGCCGCTAGTAGCAAATATGGATTTGTCATACGCCAAAATTGCATGGGTAGCTGCAGCACTACCATAGCTGCGACGATTGCCGCCACAATATATATGCCGTGGCGAATAGCAAAATAAAAGGGATTGTCGTGAAGTCTATCGGCAACGGGCATTGATGCGGAAGTCACGATAATGACACCAATACTCATCAACGCTAATGCAATCAAAATAAGCGTTACATCATAAGGCGCACTGGGTTGTGATGGCCCGTCGTGGCGCGCTGAGAACAGTTCGCTAAGTTTAGTAGTGGTCGCCATCATGACACTACCTCTTGCGTTTTTTCCGCATTGCATAACACAGATTCTACGGCATGTTTGAAGGCTTCACCGCGCGATATATAGTTTTTGAACATGTCGATGCTGGCGCAAGCGGGTGATAGCAGGACGACGTCCCCGCTTTCGGCATAGGTTATGGCGCTTTGCACGGCTTCCTGCATTGAACCATGCAGGGTTGTTTTATCGAATACCTCGGCAATACGCATTGCGTCTTTGCCTATTGCAAAAACACGTGACACGTGACGCTCAAGATGAGGCGCCAAGGTTTGCATATCTGCACCTTTTGCATCGCCCCCAGCAATTAAGACAAGACGGCCTTGTGTCAATGACGAAAGACCTTCTAGCGCTGCGATGGTCGCGCCTACATTTGTTGCCTTAGAATCATCAATGTAACGTATGCCGTTTTGATGCGCGATTTCGATACAGCGATGCGGTGCACTCTTAAAGCTAGATAAATGGGCAACCGCCTGTTCAGGTGCTACACCCAGTTCACTACAAATAGCCAATGCCGCCATCACATTGAGGACATTGTGTGTTCCTGCTAACGGAATATCATTGAGTTTCACCAGTGGTTTTCCGTCAAACACGAGTGTGTCTGCGCGTTCGATATTCCTTACGCAGAAGCCTGTATCCGAGTCGCCCAACCCATATTCAACAACTTTCGATAATGCTTGCTCAGCTTCTATGTCAGGAGCCACAAATTCGCCGTCGCGCCAGACCACTGCGGTTTTTGCATTGTCAAAAATGCGGTGCTTGGCATCAATGTAACTCTCTAAATCACCATGCCTATCAAGGTGATCATCAGTAATATTCAAAACTGTGGCAGCAACAAGTGATAACGATGACGTCGTTTCTAATTGGAAACTTGACAGTTCCATGACGATGACATCAGCATCACTTTGGATTGCTTCGAGTACTGGCCTTCCAACGTTTCCAGCCTCAATACTTTTAACGCCGCAGGCATTGAGTAAATGGTTGGTCAATAGGGTCACTGTAGTTTTACCGTTAGACCCCGTAATACCGACCACATGTTTAGGCGTGCCTAATTCACGATTCAAGCGCGCGAACAGCTCCACATCGCCAATCACTTCAACGCCGCACGATTTTGCAATAGTGACCTGCTCTATATCCACTGCCAAACCAGGGCTAAGTACTAAAGTATCAACGCCTTCAAAATAGATTTCAGTGAGTGGGTTTGTCGTTAACTTGCCCTCTAGCGCAGAAACTAAATCGTTGGGCAACGTTAAGTGCTCTCGTGTATCAAACGCTTTTACTGACGCTTCATGCTGCAGTAAAAAGCGCACGCAAGCCTGCCCTGTAACGCCAAGGCCACCAACAACATAACTATGCTCGCGTACGTTATACGACATAAAAACCTTATCTCAATTTCAGGGTTGCAAGCCCGACGAGCACCAAGATGATAGATATGATCCAAAAGCGCACGATAACGCGTGGCTCTGGCCAACCTTTTAACTCATAGTGGTGATGAATAGGCGCCATTCTAAAAATTCGCTGACCGCGCAATTTGTATGACCCTACCTGCAAAATAACGGACAGCGTTTCCATAACAAAAACGCCCCCCATAATGATAAGCACCAATTCTTGGCGCACGAGCACCGCAAGTACACCTAACGTACCGCCAAGCGCTAAAGAACCAACATCGCCCATGAATACTTGAGCGGGATAAGTGTTAAACCATAAAAATCCAAGACCCGCTCCGACCATGGCCGTACAGACAATAACCAGCTCACTGGTCAGTGGGATATGCGGAATATTAAGGTATGCGGCAAAATTGGCATTGCCAGTAACATAAGCAAAAATAGCGAACGCTCCGGCGACCAATATCGTTGGAACAATGGCTAGACCGTCCAATCCATCGGTTAAATTCACGGCGTTACTTGTGCCGACAATAGCAAAGTAAGTAACGACAATGAAAAACGCGCCAAGCTGCGGGAAGACCTCTTTAAAAAACGGTACTAGCAGCGAAGTTTCAGCACTTAACGATGCGCTGCTGTAGAGGAAAAAAGCGACGCCTAACGCAACTACAGACTGCCAAAAGTACTTCCACCGCGCGATAAGTCCCTTCGAATCTTTACGAATTACTTTTCTATAGTCATCGACAAAACCAATAATACCGTAGGCAACAACGACAAATAGCGTTACTAGCACATAACGGTTTGTTAAATCGGCCCACAATAGCCCACTAATAACGATAGCTGCGAGTATTAGCAAGCCTCCCATTGTGGGCGTTCCAGACTTAGACAAATGACTTTGCGGCCCATCGTCACGCACGGTTTGGCCTATTTGCATAGTTTGCAAATAGCGGATCATTTTGGGCCCAATGACGATTGCAATCAGTAACGCGGTTAATGTGCTCAGTATTGCTCTTAACGTTAGGTATGAAAAAACATTAAACCCTGATTCAAATTGAGTCAGCCATTCGGCGAGCCAAATTAACATGCAATGCGCTCCCGACGGCTATCAAGCTTTCCCAGCGATGAGGCCTCAACCGCCTCTACCACGCGTTCCATTTTGGAACTCCGTGAGCCTTTTACTAAAATTGAAATATCGCGCTGCTGCACCAACAAATCACTCTCCATTGCAGTCAATAAGCTTTCTATATCGCTAAAGTGACCGCCATTTTCATTAAACACAGCGCTCGCTGACTGGCTTAACACTCCCATAGTGTAAAGATGATCAATGCCCTTTTGTTTTGCATATTCGCCGACTTGCTCGTGGTAGTAGCGTGATTTCTCACCGAGCTCTTTCATATCACCCAATACAAGCACGGTAATACCAGAGAAGCTGCTCAATGTATCGATAGCCGCATTAACGGATGCAACGTTGGCATTGTACGTATCGTCAAGCAGTCGAACCTGCTCAGTAAGCTGTTTCACATTTAGACGGCCACTGACTTGTTTCATCGCAAGCAATCCATCTCGCACATTTTCAAGCGTTGCGCCCACTTGCAATGTGAGTGCGGCGGCAAGCAAAGCATTACCTACGTTGTGTATGCCTGGAATCGTAAGCTGAATGGCTATCTCGCCTTGCGGACACGACAGGTGAAACGCTGCACATCCGTCCAGACCAACGATGATATCTTCCGCATAAAAGTCCGCTGGATTCTTTTGATCCGGGGCAAAAGTCAGTGTTTTGGTGTGCTTAAGTTTTCCTAACCAAAAATCCGCAAACTGGCTGTCTACGTTGACGATAGCGACACCGTCATCATCGAGACCTTTAAATATTTCACTTTTTGCCCGAGCAACACCCAGTAGGCTACCAAATCCTTCTAAATGCGACGCTGCCGCATTCACGATAGTTGCCACGTCAGGCTTAACTAAGTTAGTTGTGTAAGCGATTTCACCAAGGTGATTCGCGCCCAATTCCATTACTGCATATTCGTGATGTGGCTCTAGTCGCAATAGTGTAAGCGGCACGCCAATGTCATTGTTGAAATTACCCTTCGTAGCCAGCACATTGCCGCGACGTTCCAAGATAGAAGCGCACATTTCTTTTACTGTGGTCTTGCCACTACTTCCAGTAACCGCAATTGTCTTAGGTGCAATAAATGCTTTAACCGCTGCGCCCAAATCGCCGAGTGCCTGCTTGGTATCTTCAACGAAAATAACGGGTAAGGTTGTGTCAACAGCTTCGCTGGCTATCACCGCACTTGCACCGGCTTGTTGTGCCTGAGATACAAACTCATGCCCGTTGAAATTAGGGCCCTTTAACGCTAAATATACTGCACCAGATTCTATGGTGCGTGTGTCTGTACTTACGGCAGATACTTCAATGTCTTCGTGAGTACTGTTCAGCGTTCCATTCACTTTGTCAGCTATCCATGACAGCGTTGTTCTTATCATTTGCTGTACTCCTTTTGCAGTCGCGCCACAACTGCTCGTTCGTTGTAATTTGTCTTGTTGTTACCAATGATCTGATAATCTTCGTGCCCTTTGCCTGCAACGATGATGATATCGTTGTGATTAGCGTGAGAAACACAGTAGCGTATAGCCTGCTCTCTATCGGGTATCGAAATAGCTCGTTCACGGTTTTTCATGCCAGTTTTGATATCGTTAGCAATAGCTTCAGGGTCTTCGCTACGGCTATTGTCGGTAGTAATAACAATGGCATCAGCGCCCGCTTCAGCAGCTTGCCCCATTAAGGGCCGTTTGCCTTTATCTCTGTCACCACCGCAACCAAATACACACCATACTTTTCCGTTCGTATGACATTTTGCACTTGTTAGCACTTTCTCAAGCGCATCTGGCGTGTGGGCATAATCCACAACAATGTTCGCCACTTCCTCTATCGGGAATATCTCCATACGCCCTGGTACAGGAGTAATAGCATTGACCGCATTGGCTACATCTTCAAAACGTTCACCTTGCGCCAGCAAGGTCGAAACGGCGCTCAGTACGTTGCTAATATTAAACTTGCCAAACAAAGGCAATGTTATGGCGGCGGTTCCCCAAGAACTGACTAATTCAAAGCTACATCCAGCCGAATGATAAGTCGCATTTGTGGCGAAACAATGGCGATGATGAGGTTGTTTGTGCACATCGCTTATTGCGCCCTCACCCTCGTCAATGCCGGTCCACACACGCACTATTTCAGAATTCGCGTGAGCATCCCATTTATGGCTTTCTTCATCATTGGCATTGAGCACTACCGCACTTAGCCCAGGCTGCTGAAGTAAGAGACGCTTTGCTTTAGCGTACTCTTCCATCGTACCGTGGTAATCCAGATGGTCTCTGGTGAGATTGGTGAAAACGGCAATGTCTGTTTTGACTGTCCCCAAACGCCCTTGAACCAGTGCGTGAGAGCTCGCTTCAAACGCCGTATGGCGAACTTCACTTTGCACAAACTCTGCCAACAAATATTGCATGCGAATTGCGTCAGGCGTGGTATTCGCAGCTGGCGTACTTTTCCATTGTGTATCGTTACCTTCAAACACACTACTGCCCAGTGTCCCAATGCTGGCACTACGGGTACCAAGTGCGTCCTTCAATTGCGTAAGCAATTGAACTGTAGAGGTTTTACCGTTGGTTCCAGTTACCGCTACCGTCGTCATTTTTTGTGCTGGATAATCGTAGAATGCCGCCGCAAGCGCTGACAGCATCTGAGGTAACTCGTACAGAGAAATAATGACGCTATGGTCGCGCATTTCCATCTGCCCATGCGCGGAACTGTCTTCAGTTTGCGCCAATATAATACGTGCGCCTAAGCTAATCGCCTGAGGAATGAAATCTCTTCCATCTCTTTCATGGCCTTTAATGGCAACAAATGCCAGTCGCGTGTTTACTTCACGGCTGTCTAGAGTCAACCCTTCAACACGAATATCTGGCGCATCTACCCCAAACTTAGCAAGTAGCGCCCGAGCGCTCTGAATAAAGGCACTAACTACCACTTTGACCTCCTTTCAAGAAACGGCTAGAGGTGACTTGCTTATCGTCTGGTGCCACATTAAGCATGTGTAGTGCGCCACCCATGATTGAAGAAAATACGGGAGCCGCTGTATCGCCCGCGTGATACAAGTCGCCACCCGGTTCATTAATAAGCACAATAGTGACAAGGCGAGGGTCTGATACAGGCGCTATACCCGCAAAAATATTGACGTACTCTTCTCCATAGCCACCTGCGACAGCCTTTCGACTTGTACCCGTTTTACCTGCCACACGATAACCGGGAACCGCTGCTTTAGTTGCCGTGCCGCCACGCTGGGTTACGCTCTCCATCATATGAACAATAGCCTTTGCATTTTCTTCACTAATGACGCGCTCGGCTTGCGCTTGCCAAGAAGGCTGCTCAGGAGACTTGATAATGTTTAGCGGCGTTTTAACACCGCCGTTAGCTAATGTTGCGTATAAGCGCCCAAGCTGCGCCGTTGTTACAGAGATACCATAACCAAACGATAATGTAGCCAATTCGAATTCTGACCAGCGACTGCGTTCATGGAAGATACCGCTACTTTCCCCCGCCATGTTAAGCCCAGTGTCACTCATTAGTCCCATGTTGTAATAGGTATCCAATAAGAACTGCTTGGGAACCGAAAGTGCGAGTTTGGACGTGCCCATGTTAGACGAGTGCTGAATAATCTCTTCGAGTGTCAACTCTCCGTAGTTTCGAGAATCTTTTACCAAGCTGCCACCAAGGCGCATCCAACCTGGATAGGTATCAACGGAATCTTCAGGCTCAACCTCGCCAAACTCCAAAGCACTAAGCACCGCGAGAGGTTTTAACGAAGAACCTGGTTCAAATGCGTCTGTAATCACGCGATTACGCATTCGATGGGGAGAAATATTGCTGCGATCATTAGGGTTGAACGAAGGCGCATTTACCATCGCAAGTACGTCGCCAGTTTTGACATCAATCACAATGGCAGACGCTGAGCTAGACTGATAGTAAATCATCGCTTCTTTTATTTCTTTGTATGCCAATGCCTGTATTCGCTGGTCAATTGACAGCTGCAAATCTCCCGCCTTTTCGCCCGATTTCATTTCAAGAATTTCAACTTGGCGCCCCTTGGCGTCGCGACGAATTTTACGTGAACCTGGTGTACCAGTAAGCCAATCGTTGTACATGCGCTCAAGACCTTCAACACCGCTGTCATCAACGTCAGTAACACCAATAAGTTGGGCAGAAACTTCGCCAGTTGGGTAATATCGACGACTCTCTCGGCGTAGATAGATGCCTGGAATATCCAGCTTATCAACATATTGTGCCATGGCTGGAGAAACTTGACGCTGAAGGTAAACAAAGCGACGTTTTGGGTTTGCCACCTTGTCTTTAAGCGCATTAACGTCTTGGCGCAACACATCGGCCAATGCTTCCCATCGACGTTGTTCGCTAAAGCCATTATTTTCATGAATCACTTTGGGATCAGCGTAAATCGCTCGCACAGGAACACTGACAGCAAGCTCAACGCCGTTTCTATCGGTAATTAAACCTCGATACGTGGGCATATTGCGCGTGCGAAGAGTACGGCTGTCGCCTTGCTGAATAAGCTCATCTGGCTCTATAACTTGTATGTAAGCAGCGCGCGAAGCGAGCACGCCGAATACCATAATGATAACCGCAAGCACAACAACAAAGCGCCAATGAACTAGGCTTGGCGTGACATTTTGTTTGGCGCCAGATTTTTTGCTTCGGCTCACCGAGCGCGCCTTGTTTAGTGGCTGTGACGATTCAGCAATACTCATTTCAACCTCACTACAACTTCATCGTCAGCGGTTGGACGATACATCTCTAATTGCTTTTCAACCAAGGTTTCAATTCTATTGTGTTCGGTAAGGGCACGCTGTTCGAGAACAAGATTGCGCCACTCCACGTCAAGCTCATCCTTTTCTTGCATGAGGTCTTCAAGCGCTATAACTTGCTGACGATTGTGATGACTACTAAGAATCACGGCCATACCACTTGCAATAACCATTAAATACAACAAAACCCGCAACTTGTTGCGGGTCAAATCTGAAACAATAATAAGCAGTAAACTAAAATTTGTACTGGCTTTGTCAGCGCGTTGCTTGGTCATAACTTTTCAGCCACCCGCAACACGGAACTGCGAGAGCGAACATTGTTCGCTATCTCCTGCTCAGATGGTTTGATAGCTTTGCCGAGCGCTTTGAGCACTTTATCTGCATCTATTTCTGCTTGTGTTATGGGCAAATTATGCGGAACAACCTTGCCTTTGCTTTGCTCTTTAATGAACCTTTTGACTAACCTGTCTTCCAACGAGTGAAAAGAGATAACCGCTAAGCGCCCTTCTTTTGCAAGTACTTGCGTTGCGGCTTTTAAGCCAACGCGAAGCTGTTCCAATTCGGCATTAATATATATACGGATGCCCTGAAATGCGCGCGTAGCCGGATGTTTAAATTTATCCTTTACAGGTACTGCATCATCAATAATCTGGGCTAGCTGTGCCGTTCGAGTAATCGGGTTTTCATCGCGAGTGTTAACAATGGCATGTGCTATTCGCTTACCAAACTTTTCTTCACCGAATTCTTTAATAACTTGCGCGATATCCTGTTCATCAGCGCTCGCCAACCATTGCGCTGCACTTTGACCGCGCGATGTATCCATACGCATGTCTAATGGTCCGTCACGCAAAAAACTAAACCCGCGCTCTGCATCATCAAGCTGGGGTGACGACACCCCCAAGTCCATCAAGACACCGTCAATTTTACCCGTCAGGCCAAGGGCTTCAATTTCTTCAGCCATATCCCCAAAAGGCGAATGGATAATGCGAAAGCGTTTGTCCTCGGCAAAACGTTCAGCGGCTTTTATCGCCTGAGGATCGCGATCAAACGCAATCAGTTGGCCATTATCACCAAGTGAAGCAAGAATGTGAGCCGAATGCCCACCTCGTCCAAAGGTCGCGTCAACATAAATACCATCAGGTTTAATCGCAAGTGCGTCTATGCACTCGTCAAGCAACACTGAAATATGTTTAAATTCGCTTGGTTGTGTCATAGAGAGAAGTCCTGTAATCGTTCGGTAAGTTCAAATTCGCCTTTGCGTTCGGTGTCTATATCAACCTCAATTTGTTGTGCCCATACTTCGGCATCCCAAATTTCAAATTTGTTTAACTGACCAACCAACATGACTTCTTTTGATAGTTTTGCGTGTGCACGCAGTGGAGTAGGAATAAGAATACGTCCGCTTTTGTCCATCTCTCCTTCAGATGCGTGACCTAACAACAGACGCTGCATTCGCCGCTCTGCTGGGATCATGCTCGAAAGTTTAATGAGTTTAAGCTCGATCTCTTCCCATTCGGGAAGTGGGTAAAGTAGCAAACAACTTTGTTGTGTATCTACTGTGCAGACTAGCTGTCCCTGACAATCATCCAGCAGCGACTGACGATACTTCGTCGGTATAGCCAGTCTGCCTTTTGTATCCAGATTGATTGCGTTAGCGCCGCGGAACATTCCCCTAGCCTTTTATTTTTTGCTCTTGGTTTTCTTATTATTTGAGTACTAATCTGCAAAGTGATGATGATTTGATCCACAATTCGCCACATTTACCCACTGAGATACAGTTTAGGTATCAATGATCCCCACTGTCAAGTAGAAAAGTGCCGTGTAGGCCGCGTATTCATTGGCCTTAAACTGTTTTAATATACAGTAGTTATAGGAAGTGTATGATTCGGCGTGCAAAAAAGTTTCGGTGGAAAATGGAATAATCGACGAACTGCAGTATAAAAAAACAGGTACACATCGGATTTAATATGAGAATAGCGAAAATGGCAGTGAGATAAACGAAAAAAGCGCGCACACGGCGCGCTTAAAAGAACCTGAAGGAATTAAAAACGATACGTTGCTCTAAGGTTAGCGACATCCGCGTCAATATCACTATCTAGATTTTTTGAGTAGCTCGCCTGAATTGAAAACTGTTCATTGAACCAATAATCAACGTCTACGCCAGCTGTCTTGTTATCGTCGAAACCACTAGGTGCGTCAGAATAGCTGAATACGCCACCTACGCTTAGTTTGGGACTAAAGAAATAACGCGCGCTGGCCGCTATCGCATCTTCGTCATCTGCAAAGTAAGTAGCGAGTAAATCCCATCCCGTACCTGATTTGCCAACCGTAGTATAACGTGTAAAGACAGCGGCAGCGGTATCGTTATCACTTTCATCAATGATGATATCGCCAAACTGTCCCTCGACACTAGAATCCGAGTGACTTAAACCAGCGCCAACTTGCCACTCTCTTGTTACGTTATACCCAACCCTTGCATTTACATTCGTTGTGTCGGTGTCTACCAAATTATTATCAGCCCTTGTGTGCGAGCCACTAATATCAAGTGCCCATTCTTTGTTGAAATAAAAGGTAGAGCCTAAAGAGAAACTATCTACGCCATCGATATTTGAGTAACCACCCGAAACACTCGAAACGCGTTGAAGATAAGGGTTTATTAGATACGCTCCCGAGTTTCCTTTTAACGGCGCTAAATAGCGCGTATATGATACTCCGTAAAGGTTGTCGTCAACGCCCTCTAAATCTGATGCAAAAATGTTTACCTCATTTTGCGTAGCAGCAAAAGAAACGGAAGCGGTGAGAATAGACGCAGCGGCAATAGAGAGTGCTGTTAATGACGTCTTAAATGAGATTTTTTTGATATCCATGTCTTGTCCTAAAAAGTGTGTTGGGAACAGCGACAAAGATAAAGGAAGTTAACTTAACCAAATATGAACGAAAAATGACGTTACCTGAACAACGCTTCAAATAACAAAAAACCCCGCTAGAGTGCGGGGTTTTTACGTAAAAACATTAAAAATTATGCACTTGGTGCAGCTTCGCTTGCCGCCTCTGCACTTACTGGAGAAACCTGCATGTTGCGAATTGGGTTGTCAGTACCATTTGAAAGCTCAACAAGACGGTTAAGCTGACCTACTGACATCATTACTGCGTACATTGCACCTAGGAAGCCCGCTTTGTGAAGCTCTACAACGGTCTCATCAGGTAGTTCAAGCAACTTCTTCTCATTGATGCTCATCATGCCAGTAACGTTTCGCGCAGTACCGTCTTGGTAAGTTACACGGATTTGGATTTGATCTAGAAGGTCTAGCTCAACAACCTTATCGACAAAACGTTGTGTTAGCATTTCACTGTTTGCTAGGTCACCAAGGAATTTTTGACGGCTTGCCAAGAACTCAGAAGGTTCGCCCTCTGCAGTGAATAGCGGCTGACCTTCATCAGACACCAAGTCTGTGTTTTCATCAATGAAGATACCAAGCTTGTCGCCATCAGGACGCACATCAAATGGATAGCGAAGAATATTCATTGGTACGTGAGGACCGGCCCACTTGTCACCAGTTAGGAATAAGTTTTGACCTTGTTCAAGGCCAAGCACAGTTACTACGTGATGACGCTTTGCCGCAGTGTCCTCGATGAACACTAGAGGCATAGTTGCAGCAAGCTGCGCAAACTCACGAATTGAGGCCGCAGCTAGGTGAGTATTTTTTGCGAAGCTGAAAGCAGTCGTTACCGCAATTTTTAAATCTTTATGTTTTTCTTTATCTAGCGGTACAAAATTAATAGCCATAGTTATTTCTCATACTTGTTTGCTGTGGCACCAGTTAAAAATGAAAAGAGAACGGACACCACGTAAATTATATTGGCCCTACAGAGTCGTCTCTGTTGCCGAAATTCAGTATCGGGTTTGGGCGGAGCGCTCCGGAGTATTACGCATTCGCGCAATGAAGTCACGCACACTTCACCATAACAAGTTTTAAATTTTTATTGCAATGTAAAATTGAGGTGAATTTGCACAAACGCTGTAAAAATAGACAAAATTGTCAAAATAGACTACCGACGGCATGCCAGTGGATGATTTTGGCTAGGTTCGTGAATTTACTTTGGTGTGTTTTCTAATTCAGTTTGCCACTTTAGTAACGGCGGTCTTTATTGTGGCGAACGATTATTTGTTTTACTCTTTTTGTATTCTTTCAACGTCTACGATGGCGTTCGCAAAGAACTCAACATAAAAATACATCAAGGAATATATCTATGAAGGGGCGCTTTTCATTTTCGGCCTGCACCTTGGCAGTGGCAGCTTTATTCAGTGCGGTCACGCATTCAACAGAAGAAAAAACCTATTCAGCCTCTCAGCAAGCCATTCGCATTGCTCAAGACACCATTATTGTTGATGGTCACATTGATGTGCCCTATCGCGTTAAAGAAAAGTGGGTTGATGTTACAAAGGCAACCAACGGTGGCGATTTTGATTACCCTCGCGCGGTAAAAGGCGGCTTAAACGCCCCGTTTATGAGTATTTACGTTCCTGCAAGCCTAGACAATTCACCGGAATCAACGCAACTTGCGCATGAACTCATCGACTCTGTTGAAGCTATCGTTGCGCGTGCGCCGGATAAGTTTGCCATTGCCACCAGTCCGTCACAGGTTAAGGCACAGTTTGAACAAGGTCTTATTTCTTTGCCTATGGGTATGGAGAATGGCTCGCCTATACAAGGCAGTTTGGACAACCTCAATGCCTTTTATGAGCGCGGCATTCGTTACATCACACTCGCACACAGCCAAGCGAATCACATCTCAGACTCATCCTATGACTTGCGCCGCAAATGGAAAGGATTGAGCCCATTTGGCAAGACGTTAGTTACAGAGATGAACAATATTGGCATTATGCTTGATATCTCACATGTATCGGACGATGCCTTTTATCAAGTTATTGATTTAACAAAAGTACCCGTGATTGCCTCCCATTCTTCTTTGCGTCGATTTACGCCAGGCTTCGAACGCAATATGAACGATGAAATGATTAAGAAACTCGGTGATAATGGCGGCGTTGTTATGATTAACTTTGGCTCAAGCTTTGTCTCAAAAGCAGCTGGTCAGTGGCGCACAGGCTTGACCAATGCGCGCAAAGCGCTTATTGAGAAAGAAGGTGAGGATAGCCCGAAGCTTGAAAACTTTGATGAAAATTATCGCAAAGAAGTGCCCTACCCCTATTCGACACTAGATGAAGTATTAGACCATATCGACCATGTAGTTAAGCTCGTCGGAGTTGAACATGTTGGAATTGGGTCAGACTATGACGGCGTAGGCGATTCCCTTCCTATTGGTCTTAAAGACGTCGCCAGTTTCCCCAACCTCGTTCAAGGCTTGCTTGATAGAGGTTATCAGCGCAAAGATATTGAGAAAATATTAAGCGGCAACGTGCTTCGCGTTTGGCAGCAGGTAGAGGACTACGCCGCTGCCCATTAAGTGTTACCCTGCTCGCTGGCGTACTGTTAAATAGTACGCCGCGGGCAAAACCAATAAAGTAAGAAACAAGGCACTTAGCATTCCTCCTACCATAGGCGCCGCTATTCGCTGCATCACTTCGCTGCCCGCACCTGTTGCATAGAGCACAGGCAAAAGACCAATGATAATTGAAAATGATGTCATCATTACAGGGCGCAACCGCATAACTGAGGCATGAACAATAGCCGCTCTAATACGCTCATCTTCATCTGAACCATGGGTTTTCATTACCAATGCAACATGTTGATTTAGATACACTAACATGATTACACCAATTTCCACTGCCACTCCTGCTAGTGCAATAAAGCCTACACCAACAGCCACTGACAAATTAAAATTCAGACCATAAAGCAGCCATACGCTGCCTACCAGCGCCAACGGCAGTGTAGCGAGAATTAACAACACATCCTTTAGTCGATTAAACGCCATATACAAAAACAAACATATGATCGCGAGTGTAATGGGCACGACCACAGAAAGTTTCGCTTCAGCTCGTTCAAGGTATTCAAACTGACCCGCCCAGGTGAATGAATAGCCTTGCGGGAGGGTCAAGTGGGTATCTAAATATTGTTGCGATTGTTTAACGTAGCCACCAAGATCGCTGTCATCAATATCAATAAAAACCCAACCATTTAAGCGAGCATTTTCACTTTTTATACCAGCGGGCCCTTTTTCTATGTGAATTTCGGCTAGGTCACCAAGCGTAATGTGCGCGCCACTAGGCGTCACAAAGGGCAGTTGTGACAATGCTTCTGGCGTATCGCGGTAATATTGTGGAAACCGCAAACTCACGGGATAGCGTTCACGTCCCTCTACTGATTGTGTAACGGCTCTGCCCCCTATTGTTGTTGCAATCATTGCGTGTACACCTTCGATACTCATGCCAAACATCGCAGCCTTTTGTGCAGAAACGTTGATGTCTACATAGCGCCCCCCCACTACGCGCTCAGCGTATACCGACGCCGTATGTTCAACATTGGGCAACAACAACTCAATTTGTTGACCGATATCTTCAATCACATCCAACGCTGGCCCAGCGACCTTAATTCCAACCGGGGTTTTAATGCCCGTTGCCAGCATATCAATACGGGTTTTTATAGGCATAACCCATGCATTCGTCAGTCCAGGAAACTGCACTAAGGCGTTTAGCTCATCTTTAATTTTCTGCGTAGTCATTCCCTCTCGCCATTGCGACTTTGGCTTCAGCTGAATAAACGTCTCGATCATCGATAACGGCGCAGGATCTGTCGCGCTTTCGGCGCGCCCCACTTTACCAAATACGCTTTTAACCTCCGGTAGCGTCGAAATTAATTTATTTGTTTGCTGCAGCAATTCCCTCGCTTTCCCAATGGATACACCGGGATAGGTCGTTGGCATATACATCAAGTCACCTTCATCAAGTTCTGGCATAAACTCACTCCCTAATTGACGCAAGGGCCATAGCGAAGACATAAGCACCAGCAATGCGCAAATCAATGTGCTTTTTGGATAACGTAGCAAGGCATCAAGCAAAGGAGTATAAACCTTTGCCAACATGCGATTTATGGGATTCTCCTGCTCTGACTTTATGTTTCCTCGCACAAAATAGCCGGCCAGTACCGGAACCAACGTAATTGCGAGCCCGGCAGCTATTGCCATTGCATAGGTTTTTGTGAATGCCAGCGGCGAAAAAAGTCTGCCTTCCTGCGCTTCCAATGCAAACACCGGGACAAATGACACGGTTATGATTAACAACGAAAAGAAAAGCGCAGGCCCCACTTCGGATGTCGACTTGATCACCAGTTCCCAGCGCACCTTCGGTGTAAGCACTAACCCGCTATCGCGTTGCGTACTTTTATTGGCATCGGCATGCTCATGCAAATGCTTGTGGAGGTTTTCAACGACAACAATAGCGCCATCAACCATTGCACCAATCGCTATCGCAATTCCCCCTAAAGACATAATATTGGCATTCAATCCCTGCAGTTTGATAACAATGAATGCACCCAATATGCCCAAGGGAAGACTTATCATTGCGACAAGAGAAGAACGAACGTGGAACAAAAAAACAACACACACGAGGCCCACAACAATGAGCTCTTCAACGAGCTTGTCAAAAAGCGTATCCACTGCGTTACTTATAAGTGTTGAGCGGTCATAGACCGGCACTACATCGACATTATCAGGCAAACTCGATGACAAACTCGCCAATTTAGCCTTTACCGCATCGATGGTTGCTTTGGCATTTTCGCCATAGCGCATTACGATAATGCCTCCTACCACTTCACCATTACCGTTAAGCTCTGCAACCCCTCTGCGCATTAGCGGCGATTCAACGACTGTTGCCACATCGCCGATGTTTACGCTTACTCCATTTTCGATTAGCCCTGTCGGAAGCGCTTCAATATCACTTATCTGACTAATGTAGTTCTGAGCTGTGACCATGTATTCCGCCTCAGCCATTTCTATTACTGAGGCTCCCGTAGCACGATTACCTCGTTTTAGCGCAAGCTCAATAGCCTGCGGCATAATATTAAATGCTCGAAGTTTCTCTGGGTTGAGAATAACCTGATACTGCTTGACCATTCCTCCAACGGTAGCGACTTCTGACACTCCCTCAACCGACTGTAGTTCGAATTTTAAAAACCAGTCTTGTAGGGCTCGCAGCTCCCCCAAATCAAGAGGCTCTTGCGCATCAGGTGAATTCTGCAGTGCGTAAATGTATACCCAACCTACACCAGTAGCATCGGGTCCTAATTGTGGCGTTACGCCATCAGGTAGCGTCGGGGCAGCTTGGCTCAAATATTCCAATACACGGCTTCTTGCCCAGTACATATCAGTATCATCATCAAAAATAACATACACATATGCATCACCAAAAAATGAATAGCCACGCACCGTGTTTGCACCTGGTACCGACATGAGGGCCGAAGTCAGAGGAAAAGTGACTTGGTCCTCGACTACCTGCGGCGATTGTCCTGGATAACTTACCTTAACAATCACCTGCACATCAGAAAGATCAGGGATAGCATCAATGGGCGTGTTTTTAACTGCCCATAGCCCAGCAATACAAACTATGACAGCGCACAACAACACCATTATGCGATGAGTGACAGACCACCTTATGACTGATTCAATCATGATCCATCCCCATATGATGCCGATGAGCTCCGTCCATGCTCTGTTTGATGGGCTGCATATCTATGATGGTAAACGTACCTCCTGTTACAAACGTAAAACTTACGTGCATGCCTACAGCAAATTGTGACACGTTTATATGAGGCGAAAGGGCAAAAGACATAGTCGCGGGTCCTCTATTCCATTTCTCTATAGGACCACGCGCTATAGTTATCGAAGACACATTATCATCGATTGAAATGGCTTTGATTTCCCCCGTAGTCGTTGCTTGATTATCAGGCGCGGTCATTCGGGCGAAGTCGCTCTCTTTAGATGATTCAGCGTCAATTAAAAACTGTGCCGACGTAACCACTTCATCACCGGGTAACAGCCCGCTAATGACCTCATAGTACGTTGCATCATGTGCACCTAAATCCACATTCACCGATTTAAAATGACCATTACCATCACTTAGCACCACAAGCGTTTGTGTTGCTGTTCTGATGACGGCAGTTTTCGGTACTAATAGGGCATTCTGTAACTGTTGCGGCTTTATTTGCACTGTAGCAAACATGTTTGGCTTCAATGCTTTTTCAGGGTTAGCAAGCGCAATACGTACCTTTAACGTCCTCGTTATCTTGGAAAGAGAAGGATAAATATAATCAACATCACCGTGATATCGCTGTGTAGGTAAAAAATCGAGATCAACGTCAGTACTATCACCCACGCTTATCATGTGCGCGTATGCCTCTGGAACTTCAGCTTGTACCCACACGCGATCAAGCTTTGCAATGCTCATGATGGTTGTGCCAGGCTGAACAAAAAAGCCTTCGCGAATAGTCATCACTTCAACGACCCCAGATTGTGGCGCATAAAAAGTTACTGACTGAGATATACGCTGAGTTTTCTTCACATTGGCGATAAAGCGGTCATTAAGCGATAGTGCTTTGAGCCGTTGCTCAGTGCCTTCGATTAACCGTTTATCATTACGTTTTAACGCAAGCACATACTCTTCTTGTGCAGTAACCAATTCTGGAGAGTACAATGTGTAAAGAGGTTGACCTGCCTTCACGCGCTCACCTTGCGACTTAATATGAAGGGTTTCTATCCACCCCTCTACACGCGGGTGAATATGCATTATCTCATCTTCATCGTAAGCTACCGAACCAACAACGGTAATTCTCGGCGCGAGCTTTCCAATACGTATACGTTGGGTTTTAACGCCCATGTTTTGTTGTACTTGCGGTGAAATCATTACCACACCAGGTGATCCATGATTCATACCTTGTGTGTTGGTATCCTCATAGACTGGGACCAAGTCCATACCCATGGGAGATTTACCGGGCTTATCCCTTCGGTAACTATCGTCCATTGGAGCGACCCAATAAAGGGGTTCATTACTGTCTTTTGAGGGTGTTGCCTCGTTGTCGCTTAGGCTCGGGAAACCAAAGAACACGCTGAAGGCCACAAAGCTAAGTACCGCGCCAACTACCACACCCACCACCACTGAGAAATAGACTGATTTAGATGACATAACTACATTCCTTGATGTTTGTGTTTTTGGGTATCTATTGACGGTAAATACAAATAAGCTAATGACGTTAACGTTTTGGCTTCCTCAACTTCAATGGTAAGTAGAGCATCTTGCACCTGAACTTGGCGAAGCAATGCGTCAATAACATCACTGAAATTAGCGGTATCCGCTGTGTAGGCATTAAGGAGCGTTTGCGCTAATCCTTCGGCTTCATTAGTAAGCCCATTCGTATACAGCGCTTTTCGCTGTGTTAATGATGAAAGGCGCGCTTTTAACACGTGCGCTTGTGCGGCGAGTTCATTCACTTTCAATCGAAAGTCTGTTTTAAGCGCATTTTCGCGAGACACTGCCGCTGCGATATCTGCATTTTGCTTTGGCTGCGTGAAATAGGGTAAATCGACCTGTATTCCTAAAGATACAAAATCGGCACGGCTTGCACCGTTTTGGCTATCCTGACGGTAACCGTAACTCGCTTCCACACTCCATTGCGACTTCGTTTGTTCTCTTGCAATCGCGACTTGTTTGGCCTGTGCTCTCGTTTGAAGTTGAATCGCTTGTGCTTCTGGGTGCTGTTGAAGTAATACAAAGGGTTCGTTCTCACTCACAACGCGCAAAAGGTGAGTAAGCGTATCGTTGTTACTCCCAGTTACTGCCTGTAAACGAAGCTTATCTGGTGAGATATCCTCAGCTAGTGGAGCGCCATAGAACGCTGAAAGTGCTGCATGCGCTTCACGCAATGCTTGAATGGCAATGGTGCGTTTATCTTCAAGGGTGAGCTGTGCCAAGCGCACTTGTAAAACATCACTTTGCTGGGCTTTGCCTACCCCCTGACTGTAACGAGACTCTGTCACGTCCATCAACTGATTCAGCAATTGCGCTTCTCGCTCTAGTAAGTGCAGACGTTCACCAGCGTGATACCAATTCAGCCATGCTAGCGCGACGTGTTTCTTCAGCCACGCCAATCGAGCCGCATGTCGAACATCGAACTGTTTAATTTGAACTGCGAGCTTCTCACCATTGAGGGTATTCACATTCCCGCGAGGTAACTGTTGTTTCACTCCTATTTTGAACTGCGTCATGGGCTCTTGGTCTAGCGAGAAGCCATTAGTTGGCATGTTTTGTATTGACGTAGAAAGCTGAGGATTTGCCCAGTAACCTGATACGTGTTGCTCACGTTCAAGGGCGTGTTGACGATATTCAATTCCTTTTAGATAGGCGTCTTGTGTAATGGCGAGTTGTTGTGCTTGCTGCAATGAAAATTCAGCAGAAACACTGCCATTGGCGTACAACGTAAAGACAGCCAAAAGGCCCGCGCCTATAAGCCTAGACGCCTGCGAAAAGTAGATGGATTTCATTATGTCATCACTTTTAATAGAGCAAATAACCCAATCAGTGATTACTTGCGAAGAAAAACGAGATTGCTAGTGGATGTGCTATACCAGATGCGACAAAGCTTGGGTTGTCAGCTATCCAACAATCAATAAAGCGCTGTGTTAATCGGCACCGAGAATGCCGATAGACCACAAGATAGATCTATGCTGTTGGCGTTGATTTCGGAGGGCGAAATTGTTTGACGGTGTGATGCACACGCTGGCCGACTGATTGATGCAGTGCGGTAGTGCGAATAATCGCTATATGCGATTGATGGAGAGGGTCAATAATGGCAAAACCGCTTGTGTTAAAACAGTGTTCGGTACTGCATTTACAATCGTCACCACAGCAATCCATCGAGGATGTGGAAGGTGATTTTGACGCGGTGTTAGATTGTTCAGCCGTTGTCGTAGACAACGGTTTGGATGTCTGTGTAGACACGTGATGAGCACAGCTTTCATTTGATGTAGAGGTAGCAGCATGATGCTCAATCATACGTTGTGCATTCGACGTTTGCGATTTAACACTAGAAGAATGTGAATGCAGAACAGTCACAGCACCCGCTTGCGACACGCTTTGCAAAATAAGTGTGAAAAAGACAACAGCTATCGTAGCGACTTTACGCAAGCCGCCATTCACATTATGCGATTTATACGCACGCTGTTTTCTGCTGTCTGTGTAACCGAGCGTCTTTTTCATATTATAAGCATAGCGTTAAGACGCTAACGAGTAAATACTCCCGCGGTGTCGCAACACCAACCAATAACTTAAGGCATCAAAACTGCTTTACATAATCGCGCAACATTAGGTCCATGGTTGCGAAAAGCGGGTTTGCCTGGGGCACAGCACATTCCTCTTGCTGATTAACCATACTTTTATTGAATTTCATTTCCTGTAACAGCTTGTCGTTTACCACTACATCGGCATGACAAAGTGCATAGGATTCATCAATAACAAAAAATGAATTTGGGCCTTTACTATGCGACATAGCGTTTTCGATACCACCGATTGGTGTAGTAGCGTCGGCTTGTGAATGCGCGGCAAAAAGTGGGACTTCTATTTGCTGTCCCGCTTCAAATTTTTCTCTAATAGCTTCAATGAGATCCATCAATTCAAGGCCAGCAAACCCTGCAACGTTAGGGTATTTGTGCGGATTAGGACCATGTGTTTCATAGCTACCGTCAACTATTTTGGCGAGAAGCTTAATACCCCAAATGCGTGACATACCCTCTGCATTTTCTGATAAAGCAAGTGCACCTGAAAACAGCATTAAGCCGTCAATATTTCCGCCTTCATCCAAATAATGTTCTACCGCCAAGGCGCCACCTGTAGAAAAACCACCCACGATGAGCGTATCTCCCATACTGTCTGCCAAGGTGATCACATCATCAACATGAGACTGCCAACGCTCGGCAAGATCCCAATCGGACATATCGTCATCTGCTTCTCGCTTGCCATGTCCTGGCAAAAGCGGCACCACGACCGTGAAGCCCTCACTAAACAAAATGTTAGCTATCTCGCGCATAAAAAACGGTGAATCACTAAGACCGTGAACAAGGACTGCTACTTTTGTGCTTGATGGGTAATTGAGAATAAACGGTGCATTTCCTTCATTGCGCAGAACATTACTGCACACACCAAATTTATTCAAAGCGGTCTCACGGCATGGTTGGACGCTTCCCCATTCTGACTCATAAAACGCTTTAAAACGCCCATTGGTCTGTGAGGCGCTATCTGACTCAGCAAGTGCTGGACTTACGATAAAAGCTGAAAGTAAGCCAACGACGCACTGTGCAACGAATTTAAATGACACTATTTTTCTCCGAAGGGAAATAAAAAACGGGAGCATCATAACATGCTCCCGCCATTTTTCGAGGTAAGGCGTTATTGATGCGTGTTATGCAAAATACGCTTCTAAATCATCAGATCCACCAATGTGCTTACCACCAATAAACACTTGAGGTACCGTTTCACGACCACTCATGGCCATCAAGCTGGTAAGAGAAGCGTCTTTGCCAAGTACCAACTCTTCAAATTCATACCCTTTTTCATCAAGCAGCTTTTTGGCTTTGGCACAAAATGGGCATCCGGGTTTTGTAATGATCGATACGGGGGCCTTCGCCTCTTCTTCAGGTGCAATGTAGGCAAGCATAGTGTCGGCATCTGATACTTCAAATGGGTCGCCCGGCACATCAGGCTCAATAAACATTTTTTCCACTACGCCATCTTTCACTAGCATAGAATAACGCCAGCTACGCTTGCCAAAACCAAGCTCAGCCTTATCAACTAGCATACCCATGCCATCAGTAAACTCGCCATTACCATCTGGAATGACAGTGATATTGTCGGCTTCTTGGTCGGCTGCCCATGCATTCATCACAAAGGTATCGTTGACCGACATACATACGATATCGTCAATATTGTGCTTTGCAAACTTCTTGGCTAGCGCGTTGTAACGGGGGAGATGTGTTGAGGAACAGGTAGGCGTAAACGCCCCTGGTAGAGAAAACACTACAACATTTTTGCCTGAAAAAATTTCATCAGTAGTTTTGGTAACCCAATCTTCACCTTCTCTACATGGAAATGAAACGTTGGGGATCTTTTGCCCTTCTTTCGAAGTAAACCGTGCGTCTGACATAACAACCTCTTGTTCGGTTAATGTGTTTTTTTAAAGACTAGATTGTGTCTACAGACAAATCAATAGGTATCACCATACATTCGTTAATATTGATTTTGATGCTGAACTCTTGGCCCGCTCTGCCTATGCTTTTCAGTCAGTAATATTGCCCATTATGTCCCCTAAGGGCGTCTATTGGGTAGCAGTAGCATTGATTGTAACGTTGAGGGTAACGCCATGATTATTCTGGTAGGTGGTGAAAAAGGTGGGAGCGGAAAGAGCTGCCTTGCACAAAATATTGCTGTGTATTTGCGCACAGAAAAAGGGGCGAAAGTGCTAATGGTTGATTGCGACCCTCAGCGAACGACATCAGATTGGATTCAAGAGCGCAAAGCAGACCCCCGTTTGGCTGAAATAAACTGCGTTCAGCTATACGGAAAGATACGCAACGAACTATTAAGCCTTCGTCAGTATTATGACTATGTGGTGATTGATTGCGGCGGTCAAGATAACTTAGCGCTACGCTCATCAATGGCGGTCGCCGACCACATTCTCATTCCATTACGCCCAAAACGTCGAGACCTTAAGACCGTTCCGCATATGGAAGACATTTTATCAACGTGTAAAATGGTTAATCCAAAGATGAATGCTGCGTTTGTTATTACGCAATGTCCATCGCTTCCCAGCTTGGCAAACCGAATTTTAGAAGCAAAAGAAGTCTGCCGTTCGTTTGGGATACCGGTTCTCAACGCTGTGACTTTTAGCCGCAATATGTATGATGATTCCGAAGAGTCGGGCAAATCGGTAATTGAAAGCGAGCCAGAAGGCAAAGCGGCAGCAGAGATACGTACCTTATTCGAAGAACTCTTGGCAGGTAAAGAGGAGGACGCGTATGAGTTTGCTCAACCTCAAAAAGTCGAAGCCTTCAGCTAAGCCTGCGCTTCGTAGCGTAGAGGCATTCATTGATGACGCCATTTTGTACGCGCAAGGTCAAATAGAAAGGCCACAACGTGGGGCCGATAAAACCGCTAAGCCATGCGACACGACTCCAACGCATGTAGTGGCATTGTGCAAACCTGTGCGCCAACCGCAAAAGGCGCAGAACATGAGACATGCTACATTCACACTTACGCCAGATTGTATCGACAAACTGAGCGCATTGTCTGAGGCACAAGGAACATCTCGTTCTGCATTGATCCGAGAGTGGATTCAGCGAGATTATAAAAAGCTATAGCGTCTTTCCAACGTGCATTCTAGGGCATAAAACGATGGGTCGTTTTGCCCTTCTTTTCATTCATTAGACTAAAGTATCAAATTAAATACCTTATTTCCTCGTATTAGTCTTCACAATTGAAGGGTAATCGTTATGATGTGGGCTCTGAAGGGTTCATGGTGATGATGCAAACATAGAGCATCGCCACCGCATTAGGTAGCTCAAAAAGCGACCAGAGGCATAAAGGAGATGTGGGCTAATGAGCAGAAAAGGAGTAGGCATACTCTATACACTTATGTGCTTTTTTGCCTCATCAATACTCTGGGTTCCGGATTCGCTTGGCGTAGAGTTAAGAGACACAGACTACACGGTAGTAAAAAATCTACTAGCCGCAAAACGTTACAGCGACGCCGATAGCGAAGCTCTGCTCATACTTGAGAAGGCCCTTCAACAAGAATCACTGTCACGAGACTCCTTTATAGAACTTGGACTAATGCTTCAACAAGCTTCTCGCTTTGAAGTATCAAAAGCTGTTTTCAACGCTGCGCTTGAACGCTACACCATGCAAGGCGAGTTAGGTCATATGGCTTCAACCCTGCTTTATCTTGCCGTTTCAGAGCGACAACTCTCCAATTATGGCTCTGCGATGTCTTTTATCAGACGAGCATTATCCATTGCACAAATTGAACGAGACGAACTGCTTAAAGCAAAGCTCAATTTAGAACTTGGTATTATCCAGCAAGAGCAGGGCGAAATAGAGCAAGCATTGGAACCTTTGAAGCTAGCACTGCGCTTTTTCAGAGAAGCTGATGATATGAAGCAAACCAGTCTGTGTCTTCTAAGGATTGGCGATATTTACAGCTCTTTAAACCAAACTACGCTGGCCTATACCTATTATGGTGATGCTTTTGATACAGTCAATCTGTCGTCAAAAGACAAGCGTTTACTTGGCCTTGCAAAAACACGTATCGGTGCACTTCAATTGAAGAACGGTGAGGGTGACGATGCTGTGCGCTCTGTCTCTCATGGTTTAGACTTTTTGCTTGCTGTAGATGACGAAGGTGCTATTGCTGAGGCCAATATTGTTATGGGTAAAGCACTCATCGAAACCAGTGATATAAGTAAAGGTATTGGGTTGCTAAATGAAGCTATGCACTTTGCCAAATCGTCAGGGCAAGTAAAATTAGTGAAAGAAGGCAGATTAGCCTTGGCTCAAGCTTACATCAAAGAACAGAATTTTGAACAAGCGTTGACGCACGCGCGATTAGGTACAATTGCCGCAAGAAAAAACAGAGACCTTCGAGGCCAGCTGAGTTTTCTCTCAGTACAACTAAGCGCTTTTGTGTCGCTAGGTGAATTTAAAAAAGCGCTCGATATTCAATCAGTAATCCAGCAATTGCGAGAAGCATTAATGGATTCGCAAAGTAAAACGGCAATTGAAGGACTTCAAGCTGAAATAGAACTGGTTCGTCAATCTAGAGCCCTGGAGAAACTCACAGAGTCCAAAAAGTTGGCATTGGCTCAGGCTGAACAGGAAAACCTGCGAACAACCCTCATTTGGAGCATCACCCTGGCCGGCTTACTTATGATGTTTTTGGTGTGGAGTAGATTTAAACAACGGCAGCAAACTATTTTTTTACGGCGTGAAGTAAGACAACAAACCCTTACACTCCAAGAAAAGAACGATGAACTAGAACGCGCTTACAAAACGCTTGAAGAGGTGAGCCTTAGAGATCCGTTGACCGGATTGTACAATAGGCATTATTTAGAAGCACATCTACCAGGCGAACTCAGGCGTAGTCAATTTGCTATTAATCAATCGCAAGATAAACTGCCACACAAACAAGATTTGTTGTGCCTGCTCATAGACATCGATCACTTTAAGCGCATCAACGACGACTACGGTCACATAGCGGGTGACAAAGTACTTTCGGCTTTCGCCCAAATCCTAAAAGAAGTATTCAGACAGACTGACTTGATCATTAGATGGGGCGGCGAAGAATTTCTTGTAGTATGTCGACATTCAAGCCGTGAGGAACTCCCTTTGCTCGCCGAGCGCTGTCGAGAGATGGTAGCCAGTACGCCATTTGACATTGATACTCAATCACCAATCAATATTACTTGTAGCATTGGCTTTTCTTTGCTGCCGCCAGAGAAAATGGAAAGTTTTGATGCAGCATGGGAGCGCACATTTACTGTCGTCGACTATGCGCTTTACGCAGCCAAATTATCTGGAAGAGACGGTTGGGTGGGTGTTGTGGAAACCTATGAAGAACCTCGAGAATTCCGTACACCACTTGATGATAAATTTAACTTCCCAAGTTCAAGAATTGCGACTTCGTTTAACAACGTGGCAAGTATTTCATGGCCAGATCACATTGAGGAGTAGTGAAAATGTACAGAGGCAGTTGCCATTGCCAAGCGGTTCAGTTTGAAATTGACCACCTTGATGAGCACGATGCAGATAATGAGAGCATCACCAACACTGACAACCAAGCATTGCGCTTATATGTAAAGAAGGCTGCGCTTGTTATTGACTGCGCGCCGTCATCTCTTGCCACGCTGCATGTCGCGAACGGCGAGACGCATCATGTTTGTAACGTGTGTGGACATTTAATGTTTATAGAAGACGATAGAGAGAATGTTAGCGTTGTGGCGGCCTTTAATGGCCACGATGCGCTGCTAACACCACACTGTCAGTTTGTCGTCTAGCGTGGTGTCGATTACACGAACATTAGTCGCTGCTTTTTATGTCTTCCATATGATATTTGTCGATGAGTGAATACAGCGTAGGTCGCGTTACACCAAGTAATTCTGCAGTTTTAGACATGTTCTTCTCTGCGTTTTGATAAGCGCGACGAATAGCTCGGCTCTCTGCAATTTCACGTACTTCACGCAAGTTCAATGTTTCTGGCTCATCTGAAGCATCAACGGGCATTAAACCTAGGTCATCCGGTTGAATAACCGTGCCTTCTGCCATAATTACCGCTGACTTCAACTTATTTTGCATCTCTCGAATATTGCCAGGCCACTTATGCGCAAGCATTGCGTTAACTGCAGACTCGGAAAAACTCTTTGCTTTGGCTTTAAACTCTTCGCGATATACATTTAAAAAGGTACGCGCGAGTAAGATGATATCTTGATCACGATCTCTAAGTGGCGGGATCATAATAGGCATCTCACCTACGCGGTAATATAAATCTTCCCTAAAAGTTTCTTCGGCTACCATCGACTGTAGATCGCGGTGTGTTGCACAGATTACGCGAATATCGACGGGAATTTCAGCACGTCCCCCCACCCGCTCAATAACACGTTCCTGAAGAAAGCGAAGCATTTTGGCTTGCAGCCCTATGGGCATATCGCCGATTTCATCAAGAAACAACGTACCGCCTTGAGCCGTTTCAATTTTGCCCATCGTGGTTTTATTGGCCCCTGTGAATGCACCTTTCTCATAACCAAAAAGTTCACTCTCTAATAGGTTCTCCGGAATTGATGCACAGTTAATAGCCACAAACGGCTTATCCTTTCTTGGACTGTGCTCGTGAATACTTCTTGCAAACACTTCCTTACCTGTACCACTTTCGCCAAGTAAGAGGGTGCTGATATCGGTATTTGCTATTTTTTCCGCGCGACGGACAACTTTTTGAATCGCTTCACTGTTGCCTACAATACGTGACATCCCAGTGCGAGTACGTGCAAGGATGTTGTTTTCATGCTCCAATTTTGCAAGATTTAATGCACGATTTACGAGCAACTTGATGGTGTCAGAGTCGATAGGTTTTTGGTAAAAATCATAGGCCCCAAAATCGATAGCTTTAAGCGCGTTTTGCTTATCGTTGTTTCCCGTTACCACTATTACTTTGGTACGCGGCGCTAAAGAGATAATGTCGTGAAGAATACGCAGGCCCTCAGACGCATTGGCAGGATCTGGCGGCAGCCCCAAATCAAGGGTCACGACTTTAGGTTCGAATCGGCGTAACTGTGCGATGGCAGAAGAATGATCGTCCGCAAAAACAACGTTATAATCTGTTAGGCTCCATTTTAATTGTTTTTGGATACCTAAATCATCATCTACTACCAATATGGTATCAGTCATTTTATTAATCGTCCTATTTTCAACTTCATCCATCAAACAACACTGGTGTTTATATGCATTACCCTAGAGGGAAATGCAGCGTAAAACAACTACCGCGGCCAGGTTCACTCATTACAACTAGCTTACCGCCAAGCGACTCTATGTAGGTTTTGGCATCATAAGCGCCTATTCCCATACCAGCATTGCCTTTTGTGGTATCGAATGGTTTGAACAAACGCTCATCAATAAACTGCTTGTCCATACCCGTACCGCTATCCTCAATCATAACCAATTGCGTATTGTTTTCTTTATCCAGACTTATGATGATGTCTACCGTGCCATCATCCGGTGTAGCCTGTTGCGCATTGCTAATCAAATGATAAAACACATTAGCCACTTTTTCTCTATCTACCGTCACAGACTTTTCGTCAGCCACGTGTACGCTGGGCAGCGGATTTAACCCCGAACAACGATTTGTAACCACATCATCAGCAATTTGTGAAAGCAAGAAGTCTGAATTAACCCCCTGCTCTATCGCTTTCTTGTCGGTAAGCTGCTTAAGCATTTTTTCCATTCTTGCTTTTGTATGCTCAAGCGTTTCAAACGTATCGTCAATAAACTCAGGGTTATGCTTATGCTGCTGTGCGTTGGCAAGAATCAAGTCCACTTGAGCGAGAACATTTTTCAAATCATGCAATACGAATGCAGACATACGGTTGAAAGCAGCAAATTGCGCATTTTCAGCCACAACCTGCGCGGCTTCGTGATGCTGAATGTAAGTGCCCACTTGTTCAGAGACCGCATTCAAATAATCTCTTACTTCCCAATTTAAGCTTAACTTGTCTTTTTCACTGGCTGCCAATAGGGCAAACCCCCACAACCCGCCATCTTTCATAAATGGAATAAAAAGCTGATAAGGCCAGGTTTTAAGCACATCTCTATCAAGCTTGAGGCCATTGTAATCGAAGGGCTTTACCATATAAGCCTCAGTATCCACAATCCAACCATTTTGCTCTGTGTAGTCAGCTAACGTCATCAACACGTCATCAAAATCACCAGACGGCACTTCTGGTTGATTCGAAGACTTAGCGATACACTCCATGCCCCTATTATTTACCTTATACAGCAGTCCATATTCATACTGAACGGCGTTTAGCAAGCCAGTTAGCCCCGCGTAGTAGACATCGGGAGAACGCTCTCCTGCATGCGTGAGCCATTTGGTTAACGTTACCCACTCAACGCGATAATCAAACTGATTGGCAAAAAAGTGCTTGGTAATAAAAATCTTAATTTTGGTACGAAAGCTCGTCGACAACAACACCGTAGCCAAAAGGGCGAATGACATTACCACAAGAATAATTTGTACCGTTGCGCCCCAGTTGCCACCCAGATAATTTACTGCGTAGCCAACAAGCGCCATAACAAACAAATAGCTTCCTGCAACTAACAAAAGAGAACTGTGTAGCACTACATCTCTTGATACAAAAATGTCGATGCCCCAGTGATGTATACGGCGAATGGAGATAACCAAAAGTGGCATTAGAGAGACATAGATATAGCCCCTCGCGGCGATGTATCCTATTTCAACTTGATTGATCATCGTTGCATTTGCATAGGTAACGAACTCAAAAAGGTTCGTTGCGCCAAGATAGATGATTAAAGGTTTGAATGCCCACTGTTCTTGCCCAGCTTGTCTATAGACAACTTCCAATAGCACAAGTACTTCCAGCGAGAGCACAATGAGCGCTAAGAAACTCCAAGATGGATTGATGGGCAATAAATATGGGGCAAAAAATGCGACTAACGCTGGCGCTATTATAATGAGTGTAACGGGCCTCCGGATAACGTCCCAAAAGCTTTTGAAGTCAGTTTGAATACACCCCGCTAAAAATAGCAGCCATGCAACTTGCTTAAATACATCGATACTAAGCAGTGAGCTCAGTGCTATAGGCCCAAACAAAAATGTGATTAGGCTAGTCGACCAAACGAATGTCGCGGCGGATGCCAACACCAACAAATGTTTCGCAACACCCGGTTTCTTTACCGTGAAAAGCAGTAGCAGTAGCGCTAAGTGCGCAAGGCTATTAAGCGCGTAGCCCACATCAGAGATCATCCTTTAATACCACCCTTTTTATCATTGTTTTTAAGGGAACTGCACAGCGCAGCGTCCTCTGCGCTGTATATTTAGCTGTTGCAATTAGCACACGCTATTGTCTTATTTATCGCTTTCTAATCACCAATGAGCCTATTGAATACCCTGCGCCAAATGAGCATAGCACGCCAACATCACCCGCAACCAAATCTTGGTGATTCAAACCAAAAGCAATCACCGAACCTGCGGACGCAGTATTGGCGTATTCATCAAGTACTATTGGCGCTTCTTCTCGCGTAGCGTCGCGGCCTAGTAGACGTTTGCAGATAAGCGTATTCATATTAATATTTGCTTGGTGTAGCCACCACCGTTTAACGCCTTCAGGCGTGATGTCGTGGCTTGCTAAATGCGCTTCGATATGAGCGGCAGCAAGAGGACAAACTTCTTTAAACACTTTCCTACCTGCTTGATGAAACAACTTGTCTGGTCCATAAGGGTCGACATCTTCAGCACGGGTCATATAACCAAAGTTTGAGCGGATATTATTTGAGAATTTGGTGAGTGCTTTCGTACTTAGCACGTCATACACATGCTCGCTTTGCGCCGTTTCAGCAAGCTCCATTACCGTCGCGGTGGCAACGTCGCCAAATATAAAGTGGCTGTCTCTATCGGCATAATTAATTTGAGGCGACACCAGTTCAGGGTTTATGACTAAAACGCGCGTCGCGTTATTCGCGCAAAGCATCTCGTACGCTCTGTGCATACCGAAGGTAGCAGCAGAACATGCAACCAGCATGTCAAATCCAAAACCCTCAATATTCAGCGCTTCTTGCACTTCAATTGCAATGGCGGGGTAAGCGCGTTGCGTATATGCACAAGATACAATAACGGCATCAATATCTTGCGACGCTACATTCGCTGATGCTAACGCTAACCTTGCCGCCTTCACCGCAATCTCAGCCTGATGTGAAAGCTCATCATCTTGGCGTGGCGTAATTTTGGGCTTCATCCGGTTGATGTCCAGCGCGCCTTCTTTTTGATAGATGTAGCGGCTCTTGATTCCTGAGGCCTTTTCGATAAATTCAGCACTCGAATAGGGCAATGCTGTCACGTCACCTGCTTCAATTTGCTGTTTATTTTCTTCGTTGAACGCATCGACGTAAGCATTGTAACTGCTGACTAATTCTTCGTTAGTTATGCTTTCTTCCGGGTGCCATACACCGACACCGCTAATCACTACTTGTTGAGACATACGCATTCTCTATTCTTTAATCGTTAGAGCAATCAACAGCACGCTTTATTAGAAGTACTCTGCATAAACCTGATAACACACTTTGCGCGCTGGAGCCGTAAATGGCTTAGGATTTTTTATCCTCACCCAATCAATCCTAATAGACTTTCTATTACTATCTATTTTTGCGGATCATCTATGTATTAATAGCTTACCTCAAAGACTCAGCGCTGTAACTATTACAACGCACCATAAATGTGCTAAGTGCAAAGAAAGCCGACCAAAATGGCGCATTTCATCAGATACAAAAAAACCGCCTATTGGCGGTTTTTAACACGAAGCGTTAGCAAAAAAATGCTGAACGCTTGTTTATGACTTCACTGATGACGTCTTATAGTTGGTTAATCTGCCATACTGTTACGGTGCCGCTAACTTCGTTACCAACAAGCAGCAACGGTACACCACTAGGGCTATCGTCTGCAGCAACAAACACTAAGCTCTCTGGCGCTAGGTCACCAATAACATCGTCAGCCGTTAACCCTTCGGTAAGATCTCTGTTGATAACATATTCAGCAAACTGAACATCGTATGGGTTTGTTACGTCGTAGACAAAGATACCGCCCATGCGCTCTGTACCGATAAAGGCATAGGTGCGATCGCCCACTTGACCAACAGTCAAGGCTTCTGGTTCTGGACCTTTGTTTTCAGAGCGAGAGTCACCTTCATTCTCATCATCACCATTATTGAACTGTGCACCATGAACAGACGCGGTGATACGCTCGAAGTCGTCATCCGAATCGTAAACAACTAAGCCATTTTGATCCCAAATAGTGAAAGAACGTGCACCATAGGCATAGGCTGCATCATACTCGCCGTCACCATCTGCGTCGCCCATCGCTGTAGTTACGCGAAGATCATCGGCTTCACCGTTTGCCTGAAGCATTGCCAACGCCGAGTTTGCTTCAGCAGTCAGGTCTTCGACCTTCACTTCGTCAGTGTACGCTAAACAACCATCATCAGCGTCAAACTCTAGACCTCCAGCTGCAAGGCATGCCGCCTCGTCTGCTGCACTAAAGAAATATTCACGCGCATCACCCTCGTTTGCCGTAACAACGAAAGTAGCGTCTTTCCACGTGAAGTTTGCAATTGTGTCAGGCTGGTATACACCATATAACCCCGTGTATTGACCAAAGCTAACTGCGCCGTCTTCCTGCACATCGATGTTTAAACCAGCCCATGATTTAGCACCAAGACCTACAACTTGAACGCTTAAGTCTTCAAGGTCGATAACAGCTAGACCATTGTTTTCTTGTAAGCTTACATAGGCAACATCGTTAGTTGCTGTAATGTACTCTGGCTCTAAGTCTTGAGCCACTGAAGCGGTAATAGTAGTACCGTTAATTGTACGACCAGCTGGATTTGGGAACATGACGCCCTGCGCCATTAGGTCAGCTTCCATACCATTGAAGCCGGTAAAGCCAACCGTTGTCCCTGTTTCTTCAGGTTCACCGCTTGCCAAAATATTGATAACGGTGACGGAGCCAACTGGGTCGATAGTGTAGTCGTCTGATGGTTCACCTTCGTTGGCAACCAATACTTTGCCACCATCAGGTGTAAAGGTAACCATGTCTGGCAGAGCACCAACTTCAACAGAATCTAAGAAAACAGGTGCTGAGCTGTCTAGCCCCTCATAAAATAATACATAGCCGTTGTCAGTTTTCACACTTGCCGGTACCGCAACAGCCATTAAGTCTCCACTAATTGCAATGCTGGTTACGCTGCCTAAAGTAACGCCATTGAGATCAGCAGGAAGGCTGATATCTGATGTCGTCAACGTCGTTGTGTTAATAGGGTCAGCCATAGTTGCAGTGCTAATGCTTGAAGCAGGGATTACCGCAATGGTATTGGTTTCACCATTTGTTGCGTAAATCGTGTTCGACGCTGCATGATATTGCACTATTTCGGCGGCAGTTTGGTTACCTAGGAATGCACGGCCAACGATATCCATCGCAATACCAATAGAGGCATCCACACCGTCTGCACCGTTGGCGCCATCATTACCCGCTTCACCTTGTTCGCCTTGAGGACCTTGAGCACCCGTTTCACCTTGTGCTCCGTCATCGCCATCTAAGCCACAACCTGTAAGTGCCGCTGATACCAAGAACGCCAGTAACCCTACTTTAAATTTATTACGCACTGCCATTTGCTTTCCTTTTTATATGTGTGTCGTACATCTAATGGTTCTAAAACAAAAACTCTGTGGATATCGATACTGCCGAATTCCAAGGAAAATCTTTATTATGAACACCAGTACACCAAAAAATAATCTAACTTCTATGTATAAATTAGGACCAGTTTATGACACAAATATTAATTTGGCAAAACGTATAGAAAGCTCAAGTGAGCCGCGTAAAACAAAGACTCCAAATCGTTCAACATTTGCGTTAATTACGCTAAAAGCTGTGTAAACCGTTTTTTGTCACACAACTGTCATCTATTATTGCAATCACGCTACTGTATATATGATTGAAACGTGATTAGTAGGCGCTATTGCAATAGTCAGGGTGAACATTAAAAAGCTGCACTTCCGCCCCAACTCTTACTCTGACGCAATCGCCAACTGAAACATCATCTTGTTCGGTAGTAACAATAACGTAGTCACCATCGATTGCTTGCAACCCCACTTCTAGCCCATTGAGGTCACCCTCCATTATCGATACCGCCATACCGCTAAATACAGCCCCAAACAGTGCAGAGAATAACATTTCATCTTCCCCAAAATTCCATAATGCACCGTCAACGGCCCCCATTGCTGCTGCCTCTTCTGCATAAGATTCAAACCTTATAGGTGAGACATCAGCAACTGTTGCGTAAAACACGGTGACAAATTGATTTCGTTCGTGATTAGGGATTTCGCCTGTAGATGAGCAACCCGATAAAAATGAAGAAGCCGCTATTAGCAAGACGGTAGTAAGGTAGACCCGAAATGAGCTTTTCGAAAGTACGCTGTGTGTTTGCATGACAAATATTCCATTTAAAGAGTAAACGTAATCAGATTGATGAATATCATACGAAGCGAATAATGAATGGAAACTTAACGCTAGTGGCCTTCACAAACACTTTTGTACCTGAGGCGTGAGTCGCAGCAAAAAATATCCCCTGAAGATTAAACATGATTTATTGGGGTCGTTGATTTATTCTACCTGCAACAGTTAAAACACCGTGCCTTGCTCAGTAAAAGGGAACGATTATGAAATTGAAATTTACTGCTTCGGCAATCTTCGCTGCAACCGTCGCTCTTGTTGGGTGCACCACATCACCAACGGGGCGAAATCAAGTACTCCTATATTCCGAAGGGCAGCTTTCTAAAATGGGAGACCAGGCTTTCACAAGCATGAAAGAAGAGCTAAAAGTGTCTAACAAGCGCGTTCAAAACTCGTATGTAGAATGTGTTGCAAAGGCCATTACTGCTCAAGTGCCCGCTTCTATTTTTGATGGGCAATGGGAAGTCGTTGTGTTTGACGACGAGCAAGTCAATGCTTTTGCTTTGCCTGGGGGAAAAATAGGTGTGTACACAGGGCTTCTCAGCGTCGCGGAAAATCAACACCAACTGGCCGCTGTCATTGGCCACGAAGTTGGCCATGTTATTGCGCATCATGGCAATGAACGCATGTCTCAATCTACATTGATCAACATTGGCACACAGGCCGTCAGTCAAGTATTAGCGGCTAACGAAGTCGCCCAATCCGATTCAATAATGTCTGCCATTGGTTTAGGCGTTCAAGTAGGTGTTCAGCTTCCTTACAGTCGCTCTCATGAGTCAGAGGCTGATGTTATCGGTTTAGATCTGATGGCGAAATCGGGATTTGACCCGAGGCAGTCTGTAAATTTGTGGCAAAATATGGAGGCTGCGAGCGGTGGACAACGTCAAATGGAGTTATTGTCAACGCACCCTGCTCCACAAACCCGTATCGACAACTTACAAAACAATATGCCAAACGCCTTTGCCAATTATCAAGCTAGTGGCACAAGACCTAGTTGCAGTGGTTAACGCGTATAAATGCCACACTAAATACAACGCAAGAAAGTGCGTTGTTAAGAACGTGAGTGAGTTGCACGAGTCAACGGTCTAACACTAGGATACACAGAATATTGCATTAGAAGTTAACAAAAAACGCCGCTAATCGCGGCGTTTTTTCTTTGTTTTACTCGCCATCTGGCTTGTGAAGGTGAACATCCATTTGTGGGAATGGAATTGAGATACCCGCTTCATCAAAACGAAGCTTCACTTTTTCAGTGAAATCAAACTTTACACCCCAAAAGTCTGCTGATTTAACCCATGGGCGTACCACAAAATTCACGCTGCTATCTGCCAATTCAGAAACCGCTACCGTAGGAGCAGGCTCTGTTAAGATACGCTCGTCTTCGGCAATCATTTCTTTTAGCAAATTCTTCGCCTTTAAAAGGTCAGCGTCGTAACCAATACCAACAACCATATCTACACGACGTGTGTCTTTTGCAGAGAAGTTTGTAATGTTACCACCATATATATTGCCGTTTGGAACAATGATCTCTTTGTTATCAGGCGTGTTCATTGTGGTGGTAAAAATGCCAATTTTAACAATAGAACCTGCTGTACCTGCGGCTTCAACAAAATCGCCAGCCTTAAATGGCTTAAACACTAAAAGCATAACGCCGGCCGCAAAGTTTTTCAGAGAGTCCTGAAGTGACAAACCTATGGCCAGACCCGCCGCACCTAAAATGGCTACAAGCGAGGTAGTATCGACGCCAAGTTGGTCTAGCGAAGCTACGATCACAAACAACATCAAAATCGCGCTTAGTATAGACTCCAAAAAATCTACCAACATGTTGTCATACTTTGACTTTGCCATTAAACGTCTGAATACAGAGACTAACAACCCAACGACGATTTTACCGATAACATATATGGCAATCGCCATGGCAATGTTGATTCCCCAAGGAATGGCGTAATCATTTATATATCGTTCGATATCACTGGCAGAAAAGAGCGTAAGCGTTTCATCCATAATATGGTCCTTGTCGTATTTTGTTGTGTACTTAAACTATTCACACGCATTCACTAGCAGTAACAATGCTTTCTTTTACGCGCAAACCCCATAGCTAAGCAAAGGTCAAAGTTAACGGTATCAGCTAATTCGCTGGCAACCAACCCAGTCATTATATTAATGATGTAATTTCGGTCTAAAGTCTAAAAATAACTATGCTTGAGAGCGAAAAATTCATTCGAAAGACCAATAACGAATGGGAAAATCTTAGCTACGCTTAAATAGTGTTCTTTTTTATATTCATGTTGCGCGCAAATCAGTGGCAGCAAATTAAATATAGAACTCACTGTCATTTAATGATGACTTGTCATCACGTTGTCATTCAACGTGGGTACATTTATCACAACGTATTAGTAGCGATACTTTATTGTGCGACAAAACCTGTATATTAAAACAACAAGTTAACACTGAAATGTAATTTCTAAGCGGTACACGCTGGCATTTCCTTCGGAAGTGGCAGAGTTTTAAGACTATTTTTTTGATGACTTTTTAACCACATAGTTATACACTAAAGCTCGATATGACAAAGGATGAACGGCGGTCTTTTAACACAGTTGGAAGGAGCCGATAGTGTTCATATCGCGTAAAGAGCTTTAGCAAACTATGTCTAATAAAGGATTAACGCATGTTGCTTCTCACAATACTATTTACTGTTGTTCTGTGTATATTTTTATACTCACTTCGAACTGACAAAGGCAAGCACACTAAGTACGCAAGAGTGGAAACAGGTGCTTCTACCCACGTTGTACATCAAAGCAAAGTATTAAAAACGGCCACCGATAGCTCTACATCTGTTGCTGCTTAACGCTGCTTATTCTGTATTGGCGGTAAAACTCCGATGGTTCACATCGCGCGATACTGAACAGCGTTGCGTTACTTTAGCTAGTATGTGACAAGTAAAGCGTCCAAGATTTTGGGCGCTTTTTTATCAAATAGCGATGCATGTTTTACCAGATACTAATTTATTGAGTAATGCACAGCATCACTGCACGACTCATCGGCCTAAAATTCAAATACGTCTCAACAACATTGCAACAACCCGAGCGTCACGCGTATCATAATAAACAAAAGATACAGTGCCGAATCAAAATGCGTATTCCAAGAATTTATTACCCTTCTCCAATACCCTTAGAACAAGAATTCACTTTAACTGATGATGCAGGGCATCACATTGCGACTGTGTTGCGATTAAAACCCAACAGACCCATTGTACTTTTCAATGGCGACGGCAACGAATACAGTGCGCAAATTATTAGCATTCAACGCAAAAAGGTGATTGTGGAAGCAGACGCATGCTTGTCTATCACGAAGGAATCTCCGCTTCATCTGCATTTAGGGCAAGGTGTGTCTAAAGGCGACCGTATGGATACCGTGCTGCAAAAAAGTGTTGAATTAGGTGTAACGGAAATTACTCCCATCATCACAGAGCGTTGCACAGTCAAACTGGATGAGTCGCGCTGGGATAAAAAGCGCCAACAGTGGCAAAAGATTGTGGTAGGGGCATGTGAACAAAGTGGTCGAAACGTACTTCCGGTATTAAACGAACCGGTTTCGCTAAACCAGTGGTTAGCTAATTCCACAGCAACCACGCGTTTGGTGCTCGCACCTGGTGCAGAGCAAGGCCTAGCAAGACAACCGTATAATGCGCAAGGCTACCGATTACTGATTGGCCCAGAAGGTGGTTTATCAGACGCTGAAATACACTTAGCCAATGAAAACGGTTACCAATCGGTTAGTTTAGGGCCGCGTATTCTTCGTACTGAAACGGCTGCAATAACAAGTTTAAGTATCCTTCAAGCTCAGCACGGCGACTTCTAATTGCGTTTAACTTTTATTACGACATAAGTAATTACAATAACTGGGGTGAGGCGGGTCTTGAAGTTATCCGTTGTAGCCCCAACTTACCTTTAAACGAAATCAAGGTTATTTTGTCCTACACTTGGCCTAACCAAATCTATCCAAAGTGAGAAAACTATGCACTATACCGTCGGCGTAATTATGGACCCCATTGCGAGCATTAAGCCGCATAAAGACACTAGCTTTGCAATGATGCTCGAAGCCCAGCGCCGTGGTGCAACAGTGGTATACTTTGAACTTAAGGACCTGTTTTTGGATAACGGTAAGCCGATGGGTATCGCCAAAACGGTCAAAGTAAAAGATCAGGCAACCGATTTTTATGTGATAGAGCATGAGGAAACTGTCCACCTTGGCGATATAGATGTACTTTTAATGCGTAAGGACCCACCTTTTGACAGTGAGTTTTTGTACGCAACACAAGTGCTGTCGCTGGCGCAAGATGCTGGCGCTTTAGTCGTAAACAACCCTCAAGCACTTCGCGATTACAATGAAAAACTGTTCACGTCGTACTTTCCAGAGCATATTCCTAACACCTTGGTTACTAACAACCAGGCTCTTATCCGTGAATTTCACGCAAAACACCAAGATATTATCTGTAAACCACTAGACGGAATGGGTGGTGCGTCTATTTTTCGCGTCAAGCCTGACGGGAATAATTTAGGGGTGATCATTGAAACGCTTACCAAACTAGGTACACGTTACATGATGGTTCAGGAGTATTTACCTGAGATAAAAGACGGCGACAAACGTGTACTTATTGTCGATGGTGAAGTTATGCCATATTGCCTTGCGCGTTTGCCCACCAAAGGCGAAACCCGCGGTAACCTCGCGGCCGGCGGCACAGGCAGACCACAGCCCATATCTGAGTCAGATCGCGCGCTTGCACAGGCCATTGCACCAACACTTAAAGAAAATAACATCTTGTTCGTAGGGCTCGATGTAATTGGTAACAAGATTACCGAAATCAACATTACCAGCCCCACTTGCGTACGAGAGATAGAAGCGGCATATGACGTTGATATCATGGGTGCACTTTTTAACGCTATCGAAAAGCGCTTGTCTAACCGATAACCCATACACACGTTTGTAATTTGAGTATTGAGATAAAGTGAGAGTTAGTAAAATACCATGACGGAATTAAAGAGCTTACAAAATCATTTCTTGGTGGCGATGCCAAGTTTAGATGATCCGTATTTTTCTCGCTCTCTCATCTATGTGTGTGAACACAATGCCGAGGGCGCTATGGGCATTGTGGTAAACCAGCCTTCGACGATGAACGTTAAACAGCTTTTAGAACAAACCGATAAAGCGCTTACCGTGTCAGATGATAAAGCTGAGCAAATTGTGCTTGCGGGCGGCCCGGTCAGTCAGGAACGCGGATTTGTACTGCATTCTGCTCAGCAAGAGTGGGCGTCAAGCTTAAAACTTGCACCGGGCGTTATGGTAACAACATCAAAAGATATTTTAACCGCTATTGGCAAAGATGAAGGCCCTGATGACGTGCTCATCGCTCTGGGTTATGCCGGTTGGACTGCTGGACAGTTAGAAAAGGAAATGCAGGAAAACGCATGGCTTACCATTGAAGCCGATGAAGAGATTTTATTCCACACCCCCATCCACAAAAAGTGGCAAGCAACGGTAAACAAACTGGGTGTAGATGTTTGGCAGCTGGCGCCTGGAGCAGGACATGCCTGAGATAGGAAGCCGCACAGTACTAGCTTTTGACTTCGGAACTAAGAGCATCGGCGTTGCCGTAGGCCAGGAAATTACCGGGACAGCATCTCCTTTGCCAGCAATCAAAGCTCGCGATGGTATTCCTGACTGGAGCCTTATTGAAAAGCTCTACGATGAATGGCAACCCCACGTTGTTGTCGTTGGCTTACCACTTAACATGGATGGTACCGAACAGGAAATGACGCAGCGCGCGCGTAAGTTTGCCAATCGTTTGCACGGCCGCTTTCGTGTTGCTGTAGAAGAATGTGACGAAAGGCTTACCACTACTGACGCAAAATCAATGCTGTTCGAGCTGGGTGGCTACAAAAAGCTGACTAAAGACAAGGTAGATAGCGTCTCAGCATGCGTCATTTTCGCAAGCTGGAACGAAAGCCAATACGAGTAACGAGCTTTACTCTGGCCTTCTCCCTTCTTCGCAGTGCCAGCAGACTTCAAATGCTCCGCCATTTTCCTCGCCGCACAGATTACATACCCAATCTTGATGAGACCGAGGAGCTTGCGCCGAGTCATCGCTAAACAAGGTGTCAATCACTTTACTGGCCCTGGCATACCAACTGTCATCAACTAACCATAATTCAGGCTGAGCATCTTGCCATGGCAGTTCACCAATTGCTCCACCGGCAAACTCATTCTTTACCAGATAAGGGATTGACAGTGCGTCTAATTCACTGCGCACTGCCTGAATCTCGAAAGCATTTTGTGAAGAAAACAGTTTTTTCAACGAAGCAATTCCCTTATTTATTGCGGTGACTTAATCGTCCATATCAATAGAAACATTCGACAATGTGCCCAAGCTAGAGCCATCTTTAGTGTCTAGTTTAATCATGAGACGCAAATCGTTTGGCGAGTCAGCATGATGCAGCGCTTGGTCCATATCAACTTTACCGGCTTTATATAGGTCGTAAAGCGCCATATCAAAGCTCTGCATGCCCTGCTCTTTGCCTTTTTTCATCGCCTCTTTCAGCGCACCAATCTCGTTGCGTTGAATCAAGTCTCGAACCAGTGGAGAGTTAAGTAAAATTTCAATAGCCGCAACACGGCCCTTTCCGTCAGGAGTCGGAACGAGCTGTTGTGCTACAATGGCCCGAATATTCAAGCTTAAATCAAAGCGCAGCTTATCGTGCTGATCTTTAGGCGCAAGGTGCATAATACGTTCTATCGCTTGGTTGGCATTATTGGCATGCAGCGTTGCCACGCATAGGTGCCCGGTATCAGCAAAAGACATGGCGTATTCCATGGTTTCCATGGAGCGAATCTCACCGATGAGAATAACATCAGGTGCTTGACGCAATGAGCTTTTAAGCGCGTCATCAAATGACTGTGTATCAATACCTACTTCACGTTGTGTAATCACGCAGTTTTTATGCTCGTGAACAAATTCGATAGGATCTTCAATCGTTAGTATATGACCATGCGAGTTTTCGTTTCTATGACCAATAAGCGCGGCTAGTGACGTAGATTTACCCGTACCTGTACCGCCCACAAAAAGCACCAAACCACGTTTGGCCATGATAATTTCTTTGAGTACCCGAGGAAGCCCTAGATCGTCAGCTTTTGGTATTTGCGTCACAATGCGACGTACTACCATACCCGCTTGGTCTCGTTGCCAAAATGCCGAACAACGGAAACGTCCGATACCCTCTCTGACTATGGCGAAGTTACATTCTTTAGAGTTGTGAAATTCTTCGCGTTGCTTTTCCGTCATTGCCTCGTGCACTAACGCAAGAGAGGCCTCCTCTGAAGACGCAGAATCGGTAATTGGCGTTAGCTTTCCA
>CAYVST010000022.1:0-46863 GCA_964454185.1 uncultured Alteromonas sp. | reverse complement strand
ACAAGGCGTTGTGTGAAGAAATTTACACGCGCTTAGACAACGCAGGCTACATCAGTAAACGCACTATTAACCAGCTTTTCGACCCTGAGAAAGAAATGTTCCTTCCAGATCGTTTCGTAAAAGGCACATGTCCAAGCTGTGGCGCAGAAGATCAAAACGGCGATAGTTGTGACGTGTGCGGTGCCACATATAGCCCGACTGAGGTAAAGAATCCGCGCAGCGTGGTGTCGGGCGCAACGCCAGTGCTTAAAGAGTCTGAACATTTTTTCTTCGACCTGCCAAAATTTGAAGGCATGTTAAAAACGTGGATCCGCTCTGGCGCTCTTCAGGAAGAAATGGCAAACAAGCTACAAGAATGGTTCACTGAAGGACTTCAACAGTGGGACATCAGCCGCGACGCGCCGTATTTCGGCTTTGAAATTCCAGGGGCGCCTAACAAGTTCTTCTACGTATGGGTAGATGCACCTGTTGGCTACATGGCAAGTTTCAAAAACTTCTGCGACCAAAACAACCTAGAATTCGACGACTTTTGGAAAGCCGATTCAGACGCTGAGCTTTACCACTTTATTGGTAAAGATATTACGTATTTCCACTGCCTATTCTGGCCTGCAATGCTTGAAGGTGCGGGATACCGTAAGCCGACTGGCGTTAACATTCACGGTTTTGTAACGGTAAATGGCGCGAAAATGTCAAAGTCGCGCGGTACGTTTATTAAGGGCCGTACTTACCTAGACCACCTTAACCCAGAGTATCTTCGTTACTACTTTGCGTCTAAGCTAGGTGATGGCGTTACCGATATCGATCTTAACTTTACTGACTTTGCGCAAAAAGTGAATTCAGACCTAGTAGGTAAAGTGGTAAACATTGCTAGTCGATGCGCAAGCTTTATCACTAAGCGTTTTGACGGCAAACTATCAGACAACGTAATTGAACCTGAGCTTATTGCAGAATTCCAAAGCGCGTCAGGCAACATTGCCACGCTATTTGAGAAGCGTAAGTATAACCAAGCCGTGCGCGAAATTATGGCCCTTGCCGATAAAGCAAACCAGTTTATCGACAACAACGCACCTTGGGTAACCATTAAAGACGAAACCAAGCAGCAGTTCACTCATGATGTGTGCTCGCTCGGTATTAACATGTTCCGTCTATTGGTTATCTACTTAAAGCCAGTACTTCCTGTACTAGCACAAAAAGCCGAAGAGTTCTTAAACGATACGTTCGACTGGAATTCACTACAAACCCTATTGAAAGGTCACGCCATCAACAAATTTAAGCCGATGATGCAGCGTGTAGAAATGGAGAAAATTGACGCCATGGTTGAAGATTCAAAAGAGAGCCTAGCGCCAGCAACACCAGCTATCGACCCAGATAGCCCGCTAGGTAAAGATCCTATCAGCGACACTATCTCGTTTGACGAATTTGCCAAAGTAGATTTGCGTATAGCGCGTATTGCCAAGGCTGAGCACGTGGATAAAGCTGACAAGCTTCTTCGTTTAGAGCTAGATTTAGGCGGCGAAACCAAGCAAGTTTTTGCCGGTATTAAGTCGGCCTACTCGCCTGAAGCCCTAATCGGTAAGCACACGGTAATGGTAGCAAACCTTGCGCCGCGTAAAATGCGTTTCGGAATGAGTGAAGGCATGGTATTAGCGGCAGGCCCAGGCGGCGACGAACTCTATATTCTGGAGCCTCATGAAGGCGCTAAACCGGGTATGCGCGTTAAGTAACGCCTAAACCAATACAAAAAAGCCATGTAGCGCATAACGCGCACATGGCTTTTTTATTGTCTTCAGATTACGTGTTTAGCGGTTTAGCGCGTAAATGCCGTTAGTTTCGATTCAATATCTGTGCTTATAGACGCTACTTTTTCACCGTTTTGCGCCACATTACCAGCCAGTGCTTCGGTACGCTGTGACACATTTTGAATTTTATCGATATTGCGGTTGATATCATTTACCGTTGTACTTTGCTCCGATACCGCAGCGGCGTTTTGGTGCCCAAGAGATACCAGTTGATTGACAGACTGTGAAATTGTACTGAAGGCTTCTTTCACCGTAGACGCAATTTCCATACTATCGTTCATTTTTAACTGGCTAGTCTGTATTGACGCCACTGCACGCTTTGCGCTCTCTTGTAGCTTGGTTATCATGTCGTTAATTTCTGCCGTGGAGGTTTGCGTGCGTCCGGCTAGCGTTCTAACCTCGTCTGCAACAACGGCAAAGCCCCTTCCCTGTTCACCAGCACGTGCCGCTTCAATGGCAGCATTCAGTGCAAGTAAGTTGGTTTGTTCTGCAATAGCGCCAATAACGTTCACCACATTTTCTATCGAGTCTGTATCAAGGGCCAAGTTATTAATCACTGCCACTGCATTTTCAATTTCACTGTTTAGGGTAGACAGTGTATCTACCGCTTCCGTTATTTGGCTCACGCCGGCAGAGGCGTCGTTTTCCACTTCAGACACAATACTCGCCACTTGTTCTGCGCCTGACGACACTTCTTCAAGTGAGTAGGCAAGCTCATTCACCGCAGAGGCAATCATCGTAATTTCGTTATTTTGCTCTTCAGCAGCGGTTTTACTTTCTTGGCTCGTCGTTTTTAGTTCGGCTGCTGCGTGGCCGAGTTCGTCCGCAGACCCATCTACCGCCACTACCGCGTCGCGCACTTTACTGACAAAGGTATTAAAATTTTGCGCGAACGTAGACATTTCATCGCCGCCATCATCCATCAATTTAGCGCGTAAATCGCCGCTGCCGCTCGCAATATCAATCAGCGCCATATTAATATCGGTAATGGGGTTGGTGATAGAGCGGATAACAAAAAATACCAGTGTGCCGACAACCCCTAGTATTAAAAGTAAAAGCACAAGATTTTTCGTTAGCTCAGCCCAATATTCTTCCTGAACATCATCAACATAGGCACCTGTCCCAATTACCCACCCCCATGGTTTAAAGGCTTTCAGATAAGAGAATTTAGGAAGGGGCTCGGTCCCACCTGGTTTAATAAAGTAATACTCAAATGTGCCTTCACCTAAATTCTTGCCAATTCGAGCAAACTCCACGTAAATGTTTGTGCCCACTGAATCTTCAAAGCCAGACACATCGGTACCGTCCAGTTCAGGTTTAAGGGGGTGCATAACAACATAGGCGTTGTAGTCGCTTATCCAAAAATAATTGGTATTGTCGTAGCGCAGTGTTTTTACCGCCTCTTTTGCCATGGTTTGAGCTTCATCTCGCGTTAGCTTTCCCGACGTTTCAAGGCCATGAAAGTAAGTAAAAACGCTGTGTGCAACCTCACTAAGATTCTGGTTTTTTTCATTCTTAGCGCCATACATGTTGCGCTCTAATTGCCCCATAGAGGTGAGCATAATCACCACAAACGCAAGCATAGAAATAATCAAAATACTCCAAAGTCGATACTTTATTTTAAATTGACGCAAGAACGGCATAAAAACACTCCACGAGCTAACTGTAGGCAATACAAACGCGTTAGAAGGTATTGTAGGTACGCGTCTGTGTTAACGTTTATCGTTTATCGTTTATTTTTGCAAAACTCTCATTGACCGATTATTCACGCGAAAGCAATGCTTATAGCCTTCTCGCTGATTGCCTTTGAGAAGGGGTATACGCACTGGCTCCTACCGCAGAAAAACTCGGTTTGACCTTACGTTTTGGTTTGATTGTGGTCATGGGGAATACGCGTTTTTTCGCCAGAATAACGTACACCGCACTGCACCACGGCAAATAGGCCGAGAGGTATTGCTGAAGCTTAGCAGCGCCTCGCCATTTCTGCTGAAAAAAGAGCGTTGAGAACATAACCTGCCGCTGCTCAACAATTTCAAACCCTAATAGTTGCAGCCAGTCTCTTATACGGTAGCTAGTAAAAAAACGTGCATCGTGTAACACATTTTCGCGTTTTACGGGCAAAAACCTTGCTATTCCAGCCAAGCTAAGCGGGTTAAACCCACTGATAATGACATAACCACTTTGTGTAATCACTCTATCGACCTCACGCAGAATCTCATGAGGGTCTTGAGCAAAATCCAATTCGTTGGCCAATAGAAAACCGTCAATACTATTTTCAGCAAAGGGTAAACAGTGTGACTGCCCAACGACATAACTCTCTCCCTTGTTGAGGGAATGGTTGCTGCTGTCGTTGGTATTAAGCAGTATGGGGGTGTGATTTATTTGATGTCGAATGGGGCTTTTATCTAGAGTGATGGCAGCACTAAGTGTGCCTATTTTGGCAAAATGATAACCAAACACGCGCTCAGCGTAATCGTTACACACCTCAGTGATGGCATGCTGAATGTGCTCGCCTGCTGGAAAGTCACCCCACGTTTTGGGATATCGCAAGGGCTTGCTTTTAAACGCCGACTTGATAATCACTAAGCGCGCTCTTCTGTTGCTCTGCTGTTAACTAGCTCTTATAGTAACGCATAATTCTACCTACACAAGCAGGTACCCTATGCACCCAAATTCACTATCTCCAGGCACAACGGTTTTTCCCATACCCGCGTTTACCGACAATTACATATGGTGTGTTCACAATCAAGAACACGCCGTCGTTGTTGACCCAGGCGATGCACAACCTGTCTTGGAGTATTTGAAAACCCACGATTTAACGTTGGCCGCGGTGCTTATCACCCATCACCACAGAGATCATACCGGTGGCATCTCAAAGTTAGTTTCCGCTCACCCCGAGTTACCGGTAATTGGACCTCGCGGTGGCCACATTAGAGGCCTAACAAAATCGGTGTCCCAAGGGGATACCGTTGCGCTACCCGTTTTAGATCTGGCACTTCAAGTCATGGAAGTCCCCGGCCATACTCTCGACCATATCGCTTTTCTCGGCCAAGATTTTATTTTTTGTGGAGACACCCTCTTCTCTGCTGGCTGTGGCAGACTTTTTGAAGGCTCGCCCGAGCAAATGCATCATTCACTCAACAAAATAAAGCGGCTACCTGACCAAACAAAAATATACTGTACTCATGAATACACAAAAGCCAATGTGGATTTTGCTCTAGCCGTAGAGCCAGATAACGATGCGTTAGTGCAGTATGCAAAATGGGTAGATGACATGCGAGCGGCGAATACACCAACCTTGCCCAGCACACTCAAAGAACAAAAAGAAATAAACCCCTTTTTGCGAGCCCATGAAGGCGCAGTTAAATCTGCGGCTGAAACCTATTCGCAAAACACGCTAGTTGATGATGTAGCCGTGTTTGCCGCTGTTCGTCGCTGGAAAGATGAGTTTTGATGCAAAAGCACGCTATTTGTCGTACCATCTCGGGTTTGCAGTGCTCCAAGAGGTTTCTTCGTATATGAAGTTGAAGTTTTTCCCGCTTTCGCCGTTGTTATTGGCGTTAAGTTTAACTGGTTGTCAACTGACCAGTAACAACATTGAAAATACACAGCAAGAAAGCGATGAAACCGCCAACCTTGAAGCTTGCTCGCAGCTACATACAAACAGCGAAGAAGTTGCTGATTGTGAACTCGCGCGCGATGGCGTTATTGATGTTATTCACCCCAATGAGGATGTGCTAGAAGACATCGTCGAATCGGTGGTGGTAGAAGAATTACAGCCACAAGTAGTTATTACAGACGTATGGCAACGCGCTAGCAACGAATTTGCCCTGGCGATACCAGATGATCCGCGTATCCGCGCACAGAAAAAATGGTATCTAAAACACCCTGAATACATGGCCCGCGTAGTCAAAAGGGCAAAGCCTTTTCTCTATTATATCGTTGAAGAAATAGAAAAGCGTGATATGCCCATGGAGCTCGTGCTGCTTCCCATCGTAGAAAGTGCATTTGACCCGTTTGCGTACTCACATGGCCGCGCTGCTGGCATGTGGCAATTTGTCCCTGCTACTGGCAAACGCTTTGGCATGCCTCAAACTTGGTGGTACGACGGGCGACGCGATGTTGTTGCCTCAACTCAGGGCGCGCTAGACTATCTTACCTATCTTAACAAGATGTTTGATGGCGATTGGTTGCATGCTCTAGCGGCATACAATAGTGGTGAAGGCCGCGTCATGCGTGCCATCAAAAGCAACAAACGCAAAGGCAAGCCTACTGACTTTTGGAATTTAAGCCTACCTAGAGAAACCCGTGCATACGTCCCAAAACTATTGGCACTGGCCGATATTTTAAAAAACAAAGATGAATACGCGTTCAACTGGCCCGAAGTTGAAAATGTTGCCGTTATCGATATTGTTGATATAGGCTCTCAGGTAGATTTAGCCTTTGCCGCAGAGCTTGCTGGCATTACCCTGAAAGAACTCCATGGGCTAAACCCAGGTTTTAACCGTTGGGCAACTTCTCCTGACGGCCCTCACCGGCTGGTACTCCCTAAAGACAAAGCCTCTTCGTTTGAGCAGGCACTGGCAAAAATTGACCAAAAAGAGCGACTAAATTGGGTACGTCATACCGTGAAATCCGGTGACAGCTTGATCAAAATAGCGAAGCAATACCACACAACGGTGAAAGTGATTAAACAAGTGAATGACTTAAACGGCTCTATGATCCGTGTCGGTCAAGCCATTATGGTGCCTGTTGCTTTACAAGAGCTCGATTCGTATTCACTATCAAAAGAACAGCGCCTAGCAAGCTTGCAAAACCGCAGCTCGTCTAAGCAAAAAGTGCGTCATACGGTGCAATCTGGCGACACGCTTTGGGATATTGCGCGTAAATATAACGTGTCGACAAAACAGCTAGCGAAATGGAACGGGATGGCGCCAGGCGACATGCTGCACCTTGGCAAATCTCTTGTTATTTGGCTTGAAGGAAAAAGCGACAGTGGCATTACCAAGCAACTTACCTATACGGTTCGAAACGGTGACTCGCTTTCGCGTATTGCTAACAAGTTCAATATTAAAGTGGCTGATATCGGGAAGTGGAATGGCCTGAATACCAAGCGTTATTTACAGCCGGGCCAAAAGCTCAAGCTATATGTGGATGTAACGCGCTTAAGTTCATCTGGCTAAGTGAAACACACTTAACAAAAACGGATTACGGACATGTTAAAAATTAACCGAGAAAACTTGCGTAACAGCCACGAAACACCTTGGTTAATTCTTGATTTAGTTATGCTTGGCGTGCTGTTTGTTAACCTAGTCTGGCTAATTTTCGATTCACTGTACGCTACAAACGTGGTGTATGGTCAATTTGGCGTCTATTTTCCCTCGCTTATCGACGCCTATGACCCAATACACCACAATTTTTTGTTAGTGGACCTTGTGTTCATCAGTATCTTTTTTACAGAATTTTGTTTTAGATGGGGTGTTGCCATTGTGCGCAAAGAGCATTTGCGTTGGTACTTCTTTCCGTTTCTGCATTGGTATGACTTGGTTGGCCTAATCCCCACAGGCGCGACGCGTTTGTTTCGCTTTTTGCGCATTTTCTCCATTCTGCATAGGCTCCACAAATTCAAAATCATCGACTTAAATCAAACGGCTATTTTCCGCTTTCTTGCGTTTTATGCCGATGTTTTTATTGAAGAACTCAGCGACCGAATCGTTGTTAAAGTGCTAAGCGATGCACAAAAAGATATTTCAGCTGGTTCCCCTCTTCTAGATGATATTAACGAGCAAGTATTGGCGCCAAGGCGTCCAGTGATAACACAGTGGTTGGCAGGTGTCGTGAACCATTTAGGCACGGCGATTGGTAGCGACGAGCACGGTGAAGCCATAAAGGAACACGTGAGAAACAGCGTAGGAAAAGCGGTAAGAAGCAATGCCCAGGTCTCCACGCTCAATTACCTGCCGGTTATTGGAAGAACCATTGAAAATACCCTTGAAGAGTCGGTTACCGATATTGTAACCGCATCTCTAGTTAACCTGCTTAGTGACTTAGATTCTGAACGTATCGATCACTTTATCTCTGTTGGCATGCGTGATTATACCCCAACGGCTGACGCCTTAGACAAAGAAGTTTTAAGCGTAGTGAATGAATGCCTAGAGCTTGTTAAAGCGCACATTGCACAGCAACGATGGAAGTCTCATTTAATGGAAAAAGAATCTGCAATGCCCGTGGACAAACCCAGTATAGACTAACGCGTCGTTGATAAAATAATGCTGGTCTCACTGTTCAGCACGCCTTTTATGGCCCGTACTGTCTTCAATATACTGTCTAAATGGGCCAAACTTTTTGCAACAATCACTATAAGCACATCCCAATTGCCATTTGTTGTATGAAATCGCTCTACACCACTTACCTGTCTTAACTTTCCAATGAGTTGAGTAGTACTTAGACCCTCTAGCTCGACCGACATTAGCGCTTTTATTTTATCGGGCTGAAGCTGTTCATTTACGCGTACAGTAAACCCTTCAATAACCCCTGTACTTACCAATCGGTCTATGCGCTTTTGCACAGTGTTACGAGATAGAGATAACACTTCAGCAAGCACGGTAACTGGCGTTCGGGCATCACGCTTAAGTATGTCGAGAAGCGCTCTGTCTTTGGTATCTAAATCAACAAACATACAACCTCCAAAAAAAACACGCGGTGGAGTTAAGTTTCTTCCCAATGCACTACCTATGAATAGGTCACGGTTAAATACCGCAATAGCATCAAGTATTAGCCATTAAGCATTACGACAAACTAATTGAGCATATTGCTCAGTTTATTTTCCATATTGTATCACCTTGTACATAGTGGTTTTAACCGCTCCACCCTAAAATAGTGGTCAACGCGTACGATTTTGACAGCCGTTTATCACCTTAAACTCTGAAGGAATAAACAATATACGTCATACACAGGTCGGCACGCGCACATCCTCAGCTTAAATTTTTACGTACTTCTGAGATTTACTATGTCAGCGATTCATCACTCACATGCACGGTCAAATACACCTCAACACATTCTTATGGTGCGCCCTCTTGGCTTTCGGCCCAACGAGCAAACTGCACATGACAATACATTCCAGCAGTCTCTGCCGCTAACTCCAGCCGATCAAGCGTCCCTCGGTGCGCGCGCCGTCGCTGAATTTGATGCTATGGTGAAAGTGCTTAATGCTAACGATATTGCAGTAAGCGTATTTGACGCGATTGATCAAAATACCCCCGACGCGGTATTTCCAAACAACTGGCTAAGCACGCACCCTAGCGGCATGCTGGTTACCTACCCCATGTATTGTGAGAACCGCAGAGCTGAGCGCAGAATTGATATTGTAAATTACCTCAAAAGCAACTTTCATGTTACGCAGCACGTTGACCTTTCTGAGTATGAAAAGAAAGGATTAATTGCCGAGGGAACGGGCGCCATGGTAATTGACCATGCCAATAAGTTGGCCTACGTCTGTTTGTCACAAAGGGCAAACCTACAAGCAATAGAAAAAGCGTGCAGCGCAATAGGGGTTACACCGGTATGTTTTAATGCATTCAATGAACAAGGAGTACCGGTTTATCACACCAATGTGATGATGAGCGTGGGCAGTGACTTTGCCATTATTGCCAGTGATATGATTTCACCAAAAGACAGACCTAGCGTACTGTCCACGCTAGAAGAAACAGGCAAAACACTATTACACATCAAAGAAGCACAGGTTAATGCATTTGCGGGAAATTGCCTTGAACTTCTAAATTGCCGTAATGAACGCTTTTTAGTCCTTTCGTCGACGGCCTGTGCGTCACTCAGTGAGCAACAACGTACTTCGCTACCCGCTGATTTAACACTTCTGCCAATTTCTGTCCCTACTATCGAGATGGCAGGAGGTTCAGTTCGGTGCATGATGGCGGGCATACACCTAGCAAGCAAAACTGCGGTAGCCCCCCAACAGCCACCTCAAGCCAATACAAACGCTGCCCGCATTAGACTAGTACGAGAAGGTGACCTAGATAGTCTACTGGCCTTGGCAAAGGCTGCTTCACCAGGCATGACAACCTTTCCGCCAGATCCCGTTACTTTAGACGCAAAGCTAAAACGCTCACTCGTATCAGAGCAGAAGCTCTATCATGGCCAAAGGCCTGACTATCTGCTGTTTGTACTAGAAGACCTAAGCAGCAATACCCTAATTGGTACATCGGCAATCTTTGGAGAGCTCGGTAAGGAAGAGAGTTTTTATAGCTATAAGCGCGAGAAAGTGACACAGCGCAACCATGCACTAAACGCACATTACACCCATGACGTGCTTCATTTAAGCCATCATTATGAAGGCTATGCAGAAGTCGCATCATTATATCTACTTCCGCAATATAGACAGCAATACAACGGCAAGTTGCTCACTAAGGTTCGCTACTTGTTTATGGGGCTGCATAAGCATGTATTTCCTGAAAAGGTAATGGCTGATTTACGTGGTTACGTGGATAAAAACGGGCAGTCGCCTTTTTGGGATGCAGTTGGCAGCCACTTTTTTCCCATGTCATATGTTGAGGCTGACTTATACGGGGCAGTAAACGGCAATCAATTTATTGCTGACCTTATGCCTAAGCTTCCGCTATACGTCAACATGTTGCCCAGAAGCGCGCAGCAGGTGATTGGCAAACCTCACGATGAAGGGAAACCGGCAATGGCATTGCTAGAAAAGGAAGGGTTTAGATTTACTCACTATATCGATATTTTCGATGGTGCACCCAGTATGGAGGCTGATATCGCCCAGCTCAATACGGTTCAACGTAGTCAGCGCGCAACCGTAAAAATTGAACACCCAAGTTGCATTCACCTCACAAACTTGCAAGAAAAATTGGTCGCTACGCTTACTACTCCATTTTATGCCATGGTAGCGAGCGTGCGCGCTGACGGAGATATTGTTGTTGTGTCTCAACAAACAGCACAGGCCCTGGGCGTAATGGATGGTGAGTGTATTTTATTGTCAGATATAGTGTATTAGCGACAGAACCAGCGTTAATCTACACAAGCAATAGCCACAAAAAAGCCCACAACAAGTGGGCTTTCTTAACATGGTGTTTGTAAAGCAGTAGCGGGCGACTTACGCTTTGCGCCAAGTAGTTCCACTTGGGCCATCTTCAAGCACAACGCCTTTAGCGGTCAACGCGTCACGCGCTGCGTCGGCTGCCGCCCAGTCTTTTGCCGCACGAGCGTCGTTGCGCTGTTTGATAAGTGCCTCTATTTCTGCCACTTCATCATTGTTGCCCTCACCACCTTTTAAGAACGCATCAGGTTCACTTTGTAGCATACCCAAGATAGCGCCCAACCGTTTAAGTACAGCGGCTAGCTTACCGGCTTCGTCCACATTGTCTTTTTGACGGTTTAGTTCGCGAGCTACGTCAAAGAGTACTGAAAACGCTTCAGGTACATTCAAATCATCGTCCATAGCCGCTTGGAATCGCGCTAAATAGCCACCGTACGATATCTCTGTGCTTTCGTCTATTTCAACGCCGCGCAGTGCCGTATACAACCGCTCAAGAGCAGCTTTTGCCTGCGTGATATTGTCTTGCGAATAGCTAAGCTGGCTGCGGTAGTGGGCCGACATCAAAAAGAAACGCAGCGTTTCTGAATCATGCTCTTGCAGTACATCACGCAACGTAAAAAAGTTGCCCAATGATTTTGACATTTTTTCATCGTTTACTTGAACCATGCCCGTGTGCATCCACACGTTCACGTATGGCGTATCGTAAGCGCAGCACGATTGCGCCACTTCGTTTTCATGGTGTGGAAACGTCAAATCTGAGCCGCCACCATGAATATCAAAATGCGCACCTAAGTGCTTATGGTTCATTGCAGAACACTCAATGTGCCAACCTGGTCGACCTTCTCCCCACGGTGATGCCCACGAAGGCTCACCCGGCTTAGTCGATTTCCACAGTACAAAATCGAGTGGATCATCTTTTCCTGCAGCCACTTCAACGCGCGCACCAGACTTCAGCTGTTCTAGGTCCTGCTTACTGAGTTTTCCGTAATCATCGTATTTACTCACGTCGAACAAAACGTCGCCGCTTTGTGCCTGATAGGCATAGCCTTTATCAACAAGGCGAGCGATAAGATCGATAATCTCATCCATGTGGCCGCTCACCGTAGGCTCTACATCTGGTTCAACTAAATTGATAGCGGCAAAGTCTTCGTGCATCATGCCAATCGTGCGTTTAGTCAATGCTTCAAAGCTTTCACCATTTTCATTGGCACGCGCAATAATTTTGTCATCGATGTCGGTGATGTTACGTACGTACTTCACGTCATACCCTAAATGACGCAAATAGCGCACTAACACATCGAAGCTAAGATACGTTCTGGCATGACCCATGTGGCTTAGGTCGTATACAGTGATACCACACACATACAAACCCACTTTCCCTTCTTCAAGCGGAACAAACTTCGCTTTTTCACGGGTTCGGGTATTGTAAAGATGTAGCATGTCTATATTTCCTATATATGTCGTTTTGGGGCGCAAAGTTTAGCACTGTCATTGTGTAATTGGTATTGCAAATGCTAAGCGTTTTGTTACTAAGCATGCTTTTGCGCTACTATTTACGTTATGTTTTGCGATACTATATACAGACTTCGTAAAGGCTATATAAGAACTTTATAAGCACTTTATCCATATACACTTTTACCGTAATACACAGGACAACCCACAATGGTTACACTAAAAACGAACTTTGGTGACATAAAGCTTGAGCTTTTTGAAGACAAAGCGCCTAAAACAGTTGCTAACTTCATTTCATACGTAGAGGACGGCTTTTTTGATAACACTATTTTTCACCGTGTTATCAACAACTTTATGATCCAAGGCGGCGGTTTCACTGCTGACATGGAACAAAAAGACACTAAAGACCCTATCGAAAACGAAGCTGACAATGGTGTTGCAAATGAAGTTGGCACTATTGCTATGGCGCGAACGCAAGACCCGCATTCAGCAACGGCGCAGTTTTTCATCAATGTGAACAACAACGACTTCCTTAATCATTCAGGCAAAAGCGTTAATGGATGGGGATACTGTGCATTCGGTAAAGTTGTTGAAGGCATGGATGTTGTTGAAAAAATTAAAGCAGTGAAAACAGGTAACCACGGCTACCATCAAGACGTGCCTGTAGAGTCTGTTGTTATCGAGTCAGCAACTGTCTCTTAATAACGTATCTTAGTATGTTATTTTTGAAAGCCGTGTCACAAGATGCGGCTTTTTAGTCTCAAGCAAAAGCATTATTAAAAAGAAACTCTATGTCGTTTACTTATTTTATCGCCGACCTACACTTAAGCGCTGACCGACCTGACATCACATCATGTTTAATGCGTTTTTTACAAGAGGATGCGGTTAAAGCAGATGCGCTCTACGTGCTTGGAGATCTGTTCGAAGTATGGATTGGTGATGATAATGTAACGCCGTTTAATTCATCTATTGCTGCAGCATTTAGACAAGTAAGTGCACACTGCCCTATTTATTTTATCCACGGTAATCGAGACTTCGCAATACGTAAAAAGTGGTTAGATAAAGCAGGTATGACACTGCTCAATGAACAAGAAGTGGTTGATTTATATGGTACACCTACCCTACTGACGCATGGTGATGAACTGTGTACTAAAGACGTGGCGTATCAGAAGTTTCGAAAGAAGTCTCGGGGTTGGTGGTGGCCAAGGCTAATGCTGGCTTTGCCTTTATGGTATAGACAGCGTGTTGCCGATAACGGGCGTGCAGAAAGCAAATCCAATCAGAAAAATTTGAAACCTGAAATTATGGACGTTACACCCCAAGAGGTCGTAAATGTTATGGAGAAATGGCAGGTGCAACGCATGATCCACGGACATACTCACCGCCCTAACATTCACACACTTTCTGCAAACGGCAAGCCCGCAACTCGAATTGTTTTAGGCGATTGGTACGATCAAGGCAGCGTACTAAAGATCACCCCAAGCGACGTACTGCTGCAAAACCATACATTTAAAGAAAATAGCTGAGTTTGATGCTGTTTTGCCCTGCGACTATCCTAAAGTACTAGCGGTAATCACTGGCTAAAATATCTGTCTGTGGTATAACTAACGACGATTGTTTCTCATCATGGACGGTGTAAATGACAGATATCCTGCTCTCCCCCGCTAATTTTTGGTTCAGTATTTCACTTTGCGCTGTATTCGTTGTACTCGTTCTTGAGCTTGTCAGTATGCTATTTGGCGTCAGCCTGTTAGGTATGGGCGACGACCTAGGTGATATCGACAGTGACGGCATTCTCGGGTCAGAGTTTGCTAGCTGGCTAAACGTAAACCGCGTGCCTTTTCTGGTGTGGCTCATTGTACTGTTAACTATCTTTAGTTTAGTCGGCTTTATCGTTAACGGCGTAAGTTCGTTGGTTATATCATCGGTGTTACCGGGATATATTTCCGTACCGGTAGCATTGTTACTAAGCCTTTTTATTACCGCTAAAACGGTATTGGTTATTGCCCATATACTTCCATCAACAGAAACAAGTGCCATTAGCAGCGACGAATTTGTGGGCGCTGTAGCAGAAATTACCATTGGCCGCGCGTCTCGCGGAAACCCCGCAGAAGCAAAATTTACCGATAACTATTCACAACCTCACTTTGTACTTGTAGAGCCATTCGAAGAGAAGGAGCTTTTTGCCCAAGGTGAGCGTGTCATTCTTGTTCAAAAAAATGAACGTAGCTGGTTAGCAACACGCTACCAATAAACCTAAAAGAGAGATAAAAGTATGGATACTATTCAAACATCTAACTTGCCGTCAATACTCTTTATTGCCGGTGCCATCGTTGTAGGCCTTATTGTTATTGGGCTTATTTTTGCCAAATTGTACAAGCGCGCAACCAAAGAAACCGCCTTCGTAAGAACGGGGTTAGGTGGTGAAAAAGTTATAAAAGACGGAGGCGCATTAGTGCTTCCAGTAGTACATGAAATTATCCCCGTAAACATGAACACCCTTCGTATTGAAGTTGAGAAAATTCAAAAAGACGCGCTAATTACAAAAGATAGAATGCGTGTTGACGTAAAAGCTGACTTTTATTTGAGGGTTGCCCCGAATACCAACGGTATTTCTATGGCTGCGCAAACGCTAGGAACAAGAACAACGCGCGCCGAAGAAGTTAAAAAACTGATGGAGTCAAAGTTTGTTGACGTGCTGCGCGCTGTAGCGGCGGAAATGAGCATGACAGAAATGCACGAGCAGCGCGCCGATTTTGTGCAAAAAGTGCAACAAAGCGTGGCTAACGATTTAGAAAAAAATGGGTTAGAGCTTGAATCTGTTAGCTTAACTGGTTTTGACCAAACCGACCTACAGTTTTTTAATGAAAACAACGCGTTTGATGCAGAGGGTCGTGCACGCCTTGCGAAGATCATTGAAGAAAAACGCAAAGAGACTAACGACATTCAGCAAGAAAACCGCATTCTTATTGAACAACGAAATCTTGCGGCAGAAAAGCAGTCGCTTGAAGTAAAGCGCGATGAAGAAGAAGCGCGCCTTACCCAAGAACAAGTTCTAGCGTTTAAACGCCAAGAACAGAAAGCAGAAATTGCAAAGCAGCGTGAAACAAAAGAACGTGAAGAGCGCGAGGCTGAAATCGCTAAGAACCGTGCGATTGAAGCTGCGGAAATTGAAAAGTCTCGCGAAATTGAAACACAGGAAATAGCGAAACGTCAGGCACTTGAACAAGCGCGTATTAGACAGCAGCAAGAAGTTGAAGTATCTGAGCAAGTTAAGCAGATTGCCGTTGCTGTTAAATCAGAAGAAGAATCGGCAGCAAGAGCAAAAGCTGCTGACGCTGAAAAGCAAAAGGTAGAAAAAGAGGAAGCCGTTAAAACAGCGCGCTCCGTTGCCGAAGCAGAGCGTAAGAAGCAGATTGAAGTTATTGACGCGCGCAAAGAAGCCGAGCGTGAGGCAGTAGGCATTACGGTTGAAGCTGAAGCCAAGAAAGAAGCTGCAGAAAACTCTGCCGCAGCCATTCTTACCGAAGCGAAAGCCGCTGCAGATGCCAAGATGCTGCAAGCTGATGCTGACGAAAAAGTATTAGCCGTTGAAGCACAAGGTAAACAAGCGCTTTATGAAGCGGAAAACACACTGAAAGACGAGCAAATTGAACTTCAAAAGGCCTTGGCAATGCTGAAAGTGTTGCCTGAACTTGTGGCTCACGCCGTTAAGCCCATTGAAAATATTGATGGCATTAAAATTCTACAAGGTTTTGGTCAAAGTAGTTCAGCAAACGGTGAGCACAGCACGACCTCTGTAGGGTCGGGTCTAGCGGACCAAGTTACGCAAGCAGCCCTAAACTATCGGGCAAATGCGCCGTTAGTTGATTCCATGCTAAGAGAAGTTGGTTTGGTTGATGCAGAAAACGGTACGCTTGAAGATTTGGTTACTGGAAAGAGTAAAGTAGTTTCTGAAGCAACGAAGATATCTTCGAAAATGGGTTCTGCACCGGTCACCAGCAAGCCGGTTCACTTAAATGGTAATTCACCGCAAGAAGACGCCGTAACAGAATAATTGCCCAAACGCCTTGAAAGCCCCTTTTAAAGGGGCTTTTTTATGGTTTTGAAATGCAATTACTACATCAACCTGCTCATCATTAGTTTGGTGTTGAGTACCCAGGTATTTCTTCGCTTACAATGTCAAAACATGCAGTGTCTCGCATAATGCATACACGGTGTTTACCAGTAACCGATGCAATATCGTTGTAATCACTAAGCGAAATAGCCTCGGCAGGTTTTCCGTCAATGTGCGTGACTATGTCGCCCACGTCGATATCTGAATAGCTGGTAGGCAGATTAGGAAAAACATACCGCACGACAAAGCGGCCGCTGCGTATCTTTCGAAGCTCCAACCCAAGCAAGTTGTAGTCAGTGACAAATGGCGCCTGCGGCTCTAGATAAAATGCCTCACTGTTGTAGTCTATGACCGTTTTATATTGGTTCATTAGCGCATTGCCTAACACCCACCAATCGTCTTCGTCATCACTTGGAATAAGATTTACTTTTACCTCTTCGATATTTACATCGCCCAGCGATAATTTGGGCAAACTTACCCTGTCATGCTCTACCTTACCGCTTAGCCCAAAATCAGCGGCGCGAACGCGCGTTGATGCAATCTCAATATCATTTGATTCGATATATGCCGTGCTAAGTTTAACGTAATGGCGGCTACCTGTATCAATAACAAAGGGCTCATTAACCGTTACTGTGTCATTAAATGTTAGCGAACCATCAACAGATATTTTGTTAAACAGCGAACTCATATCAAGACGCGTAGCATCAGGTGAAGGTATATAAGGCTGCTGAGACAAGTAAATTGTATTGTGATTGGCATCAAACTCCCACGTAAAATGGCGCATCATGTCGTGTCCTATTACGCCATCATAAATCGCTTCATCTTCACGTAAATAGTAATGTGTTTGAGACACTGGGATCATGGCTGCTTTCATGTCGTCAAAATAAACTCCCCCCAGGTCAATACGTGCAACGTCAGTTTGATAAGCTTGACTGTTACCCTCTTCGCCCCACCCGCTCAATGCCAAGTCAAAACCTTGCGGTAAGTTAAGTTGTTTTACTTTTGGCGTATCCATAAGGATGAGAAAACGAGCACCAGTATCCAGAAGAAACAGTAACTTTTCTCCGTTCACGGTGGCATAGATGTAAGGTTTTTCACCTTCAAACTTAGCGTCAAGAGCAAGGCGGGTATCAGCACTAAAGACAGGTTCTACGTTGTCGTTTATTTGCATCATACGCAGAGAATTAAATACATTGCACCCTGTTAAACAGAAGCCTGCGACAACCAGTAGCACTAGTGAGCGTGTTGCGGTTCTTATCATAAATGAATCCATAAAGTAGTTCGAAGTTACTTCACGTTAGCAAGGCGCCTGTGAAGCAGATGTGAAATGAAAAGGTTGTGTCTTTCACATTCATTTCACGCTTCTCGCCATACTCTGCCGGTAAAAAGTGAACAGGAGCAAAGGTATGTCGCAACACGCACATTCAAATAGGTGTGAGTCGTTTATTGAATTAAAAGAAGTGGCGCAGTCGTTTAGTAACGGTGAGCGCAAGATTGTCTTGTTTAACAATCTGAATTTTCGTATTCATCAGGGGCAGTCTTACGCGATTACCGGCCCTTCAGGCTCAGGTAAGTCTAGCCTGTTAATGCTGGCATCAGGGCTAGAGGCCCCTGCTCGGGGTAATGTAATTTACCATCAAAAACAACAACACTATAAGCTCAATCACATTCGCTCACAGATTGGTTATATCTTTCAGCAGTTTCATTTGCTTCCCGAACTCGATGCACTTAACAACGTTGCACTTCCTCTTAAACTGCGCGGTCACAATAACGCATTGAGTATTGCGCACCACTGGCTTGAAAAAGTAGGTTTGGGTGACAGACTTCGACACAAACCTTCAGAGCTAAGCGGCGGAGAACAACAGCGCGTGGCCATTGCGCGAGCACTCGTTTTTTCACCTAAATTTATTTTTGCTGATGAACCTACTGGAAACTTAGATACACATAGTGCAAAAGAAGTGGCTAACTTATTATTCGCTTGTTGTAAGGACCATGGTGCAGGCTTGGTATTGGTTACACACTCTGAAGCACTAGCCGGCAAAGCCAATCACGAGCTGCAGTTTAGTGACGGTGACTGCGCATGGATGAACAACGATGAAAAAGGAGCGTACTGTGAATAATGCGCTATTTTCTCTGGCATGGCAGTTGTTTAAGCAAGACTATCGCACACCGCATATTCGATTATTGCAGTTTACCCAAGTTCTGTTGGTACTCTTCTTACTTACGCTTACGCTGACAAGCGAGTCGGTGCAAAAGCACCTTGCACAAAATATGGCTAATCTCCTTGGCGCAGATGTTGTGATATCTCAATTCGGTAAGATGCCACAAGAAAACGCGCTGAAACTAGCGGCGCACAGTAGCAAAGTCATTTTTACTCAAAGTATAAAAACTACGTTGACTCATAATGGCAAGTGGCAGCAATTAACCTTAAAAGCCGTCGACAACAACTATCCACTACAGGGGACGGTTCACGTTTCAAACACCCTAAACACAGCATCCTACCCTGTAGACTCAGGCCCCACACCCGGTGAGATTTGGATAGGATCACGCTTAGCGGCGAGTCTATCCATTGACGTAAACCAAAAAATTACGCTGGCCCATCGTCAATTTGTGGTAGCACAAATACTACATCATGAGCCTGATAGACTTATGGAAGGTCACAATGTCGATATGCGTGCACTGATACATCGAGAAGACTTCTCTGCGCTATCGTTTAACGACGACAATGTTGAATACCGATATCTTTTGAACACCAGTAAAGCTCAAGCTGAAACGCTTATTTCTCTGCAAAAAGCAAGCATGCCCAATGCAGAATTGCGACACCGACACGGCGCGCATCCACTGGCTTTGTTCTGGACACGCACCGAAAACTTTCTGGGATTGTCGTTTATTCTCTTACTGTTTATGGCCACTATTGCCATTTATCAGATTTCTCGCATTCAAATAAAGGCAGAGCAGTATTTTACAGCCATTTGCTTGAGTTCAGGTGCAACACAGAGCCAAGGGCTCTTTCTCTCCCTGTTGAAATGGCTTCTACATATACTTGTGCTTTTGCCTGTTACACTGTCAACTAGCTTTTTGTGTCATTGGGCAATGATAAACTGGCTATCAGGCACCCTGCCCACGCTGCAGTGGCAGCCAAATTTTTACACGGGCTTACTTTCATTTCTAAGCTGCGCTGCACTGTTAGGGCTGTTTCAATTGCCGGTGTGGTTTTCAATAAAAACCGCAAGTGTAAAACAGTTAATATTTAACCGCTCTGGGAAAGCCAAAAGTCGTTTTACTCTCGCCTGTCTTGTCACCTCACTGACACTCGTAGTGGTAGTTTATTCAGACAACCGATTGCTCACCGCTATGCTATTGGGCGCTATGGTATGTTGCGTGACGCTTATTGCATTTCTCAGTTGGCTAAGTCTCACGTTCGGCGAAAAACTAACGCAGCGCCACTCAGGGTTAATTCCCTTTGCTACTTTTATGATGAAACAACGCCTGATGAGTAAATCCACTCAAATTATGGGCGTGGGTTTATGTGCTTTTCTACTGCTTTTTACGCTTATGCTGCTGCGAGATGTAGGTAATACTATGCAGTCCTACAGCCGAGAGTTCGACGGCAATGTAATGGTATCACAAGCAAATGCCGTGCAGATGGATGCCGTATCTCGTTGGGTTGACAAACATGGTGCTGAGATTCGACAACAAAAACCATTTATGTACGCTAAGTTGATAGGAATAAATGACCAATCGGTTGATGCATTTGTCACTACCCCTAGTGAGAGTCTGTCGACATTTCAACAGGCTATTAGGCTTCATTGGACAGATGATGTGCCGCGCAATAACCGTATTATTGAGGGCCAATGGTGGCAGAGCAAGCCAGTTAAATGGCAGCAGCTCTCGGTTGAACAGGAAGTCATGACCGATATGGGGCTAAACATTGGGGACCAACTCAGTTTTATCATTTCAGGTAATGTCATTGATTTTACCATTGTAGCAAGTCACGGATATGTACCCGGTGCAGGAACGATGACGTTTTGGGTACAAATGCCAGCTGCCGCCGCCGCGCATATCAACGCGCGTTATTACACAATGGCGAGTATAGAAGCCACCCAAACAAGCCTAAACTCACTCGGCGAGTTATGGCAAGAGCACCCCTCTCTGCGTATGGTATCGCTTAAAGAAATGACACAGCGATTTGACGACACCCTTACCCTTGTTACACAAGTCATCAGTGGTTTTGCTTTCGTGATTTTAAGCTTAGCCTGCATAGTTATCATATCCTCGGTTCTGACCTATGAGCACCAAGAACGCAAGAAGAACAGCATCATTATGAGCTTTGGTTTACCACAATCGACCTGTTTAACAATTAACCTCATCGAATGGGCTTTTACCGGCGCCGTTGCTGCGTTAGGTGCCATGTTCAGTACTTGGGTTGCTGGCGTGCTCATCTATCGCTCTCAGTTTTCTATGGCCTATACACCAGACTTTCTATGGATGGCAATGACCCTCACTACCATTATCCTAACGGTGCTTGTCGTTGGATACCTTGCAAGCAAACGCACACTCTCCAGTTCAATTCGAGAACTGCTTACAGAGTAGTCGCCATTTCACATTTGTTTCACGCCACGTTGCATAAAGTGGGTATGTTTTTTTCAAGGAGACAATTTATGCAACGTTTATTTACTCAGTTCAGTGCATTTTGCTTACTGCTTGGCATGCTCATACCTGCACATGGAGCGTCAAACACCTCATCATCTCGGGTTATCATGGTTGTGAGTGGTTACGGTGAAGCACAAGGCAAAGAAAGGCCTGGCTATGAATTTGACGAATTTGCAAAAGCCTACCTAGTGTTTAAGGCCAATGGTTTAGCAGTGGATATCGCCAGCCCCCAAGGTGGTGAAGTAGAAGCCGATGAATTTGACCCTAAAAAAGCATTTAATGCTGAGGTATTGTCTGACGCAGCCGTCATGAGCAAACTCAAAAATACGCTGGCTTTAGGCGATGTGCACCCAGACAACTATGATGCGGTATTCGTGGTAGGCGGAAAAGGTGCGATGTTTGACTTGCCTTACGACAACGCTTTGCAACGTCTTATTACCCATATTTACGAAAAACAAGGCGTCATTGCAGCAGTTTGTCATGGCCCTGCCGCGCTTGTTAACGTGAAACTGTCTAATGGTGAATATTTGGTCGCGGGTAAATCGGTTAATGGTTTTACCAACGATGAAGAGCAACTTTTTGGTAAAAAATGGGCAACGCAATTCGATTTCATGCTTGAAGATAAGCTCACCGATATCGGAGGCAATTTCCAATCGTCAGACATAATGCTTGAACACGTAGCGGTTGATGGCCGATTAGTAACAGGGCAGAATCCAACGTCCACAGTCGCCGTTGCAAACGCAATGCTCAAGGCGTTAGATTTATCGGTAAAGCCAATTCCTGCTTATAAAGATGAACGAACTTTGGCTGGCATTGCTGAATATCTCGAAGGCAACGAAAGCGCATTACAGACGATAGCCGCATCACCAAAAGCTCATCAGCTTGCGCTTGCCGGCATGTATGGTTATTACTATCTTCAGTTAGCGGAAACCGAAAAGAAACAGCGACAGGCGCTCGCCTTGATGTTGTTAGCCCGGGAGGAAATTAACAACCCCGCACTGGATGTTCAAATTGCGAAAGTACAGCATAAACTGGGGGACAATATGGCAAGTTTAAAAACACTAGAGCGCACCATTGCGCAACACCCAGACTTCGAGCCAGCGCAAGCGCTCTTGTCAACACTGACGCAATAAACCCTATGCGCTAAATGCGCTACGATAAAGGAACTACAATGACAACGTCTAAAGGGCTGCACATACTGCTAATTGAAGATGAAGCCAGTATTGCAAAGAACATTGCACAATACCTAGAGCACAAAGGACATGTTCTTGATTTTGCAGTCAGAGGAGACTACGGGCTGACACTCGCGCTTGAGGCCTATTACGACGTTGTCATTCTCGACCTCAACCTTCCACATATGGACGGGCTGTCAGTGTGCCGAGCCATTCGAGAACAGGCAGATCGCCATATTCCCATACTTATGCTTACAGCGCGCGATAGTATTGACGACAAGGTGTTGGGGTTTACTAGTGGTGCCGATGACTACTTAACCAAGCCATTTTCACTTGAAGAGCTAGAAGTTCGGTGCTTCGCTCTGTCCAAGCGACACCTACTGCAAAGAAGTGACAAAATTGAAATTGGTCCAATCACGATAGATCGCAAAAGAAAAACGGCAAGTCGAGATGGCCAGCCGTTAGCATTAAGTACCATGGGGTTTAAGATCCTCGCCATTCTCGCAGAGGCTTACCCTCAAGTGGTTAGTCGCTCACAGCTTACACAACTACTCTGGGGAGACGCGCCCACAGAGTCTGATGCGTTACGCTCGCATATTTATCAACTACGTGCCATTGTAGATAAACCTTTTGAACAGCCCGTTATTAAGACCATTTTTAATGCAGGCTTTTCACTTGCTATCGATGAAAAACAGTAAAGTGTTATGACCCCAAAAACTCCCTCCTTTCATAGTTTGAGCAATCGTATTATTTGGCGGTTCTGTGTTTTTACGCTGGTTATTTCGTTTATCTACGGCCTCATCACACTGTCGCTGATGTATACTCTTGAAGACAGCTTTATAGAACGCAACATAATACAAGAAGCGCAATATCTTCAACGTCACTATAGCGACACAGGGCGTTGGCCTTCACCGAGGGCGCCAGGAATGCAGCTCGTCTTTTCAGCAAATGCGTTACCGGATGATGTAAAAACACTGGCTATTACTGAGCCACACCGTAAAGAATTTTTTGGTCAAAACGGGCTTCATTATCACCTGCATCGCTTCGATAACTACCAAGACGTCTTTCTTGTTGCCGAAGTAAGTGAGCAGCTACTTGTACGCCCAATGCGTGGTGGTGTTATTCAATTCCTTGTAATAAGTGCAGTAACTGTAACCATAATTGCTTGTTTAATTGCGTGGTTTATTGGAAGGCGCACAACTCGACCACTGAAAGAGCTTGCCAACGCTGTAGACCGCATAGACCTTGCATCACTGTCTGAACAGATCGCTTCAAAAGGCCTGTCATACGATAAAGAGAACCGCTATCCCAACAACGAAGTTGGCATTCTAGCAAATGCTTTAGACAGAACGCTCAAACGTATTGCATTGTCGATGGAACGCGAGAAAAGCTTTACGCGCGATGTGAGCCACGAACTGCGCACCCCTCTCGCTGTTATAAAAAACGCTATTGAAGTGGCTAAACTACAAGAAGACGAAGACAGAGAGCTGCTGCAACGCATTGAACAAGCCAACGAGCAGATGGAAAAAACGGTTGAAACACTTCTTCTGTTAGCGCGAGAGGAACACAGTGAATCTCGTGCTCATAGGATTGCACTATTACCCATCCTTGAGGCCGCAATAATAGACAATCGGTTACTGCTAGATGCCAAACCCATTGAGGTTGATATAGACGATAGCTGCAACATCCATGTGCTAGCTGAGCCAAATGTATTAGCGGTTATTCTAAACAATATTGTTAGCAACGCGTTTAAATACACTGATGAAGGGCGTGTTTCTTTTACCGTTCGCAATAACACTCTACACATAAGAGATACTGGTCCAGGCCTACAAAAAAACATCGCCAAAACCATAACCCAGCGCGGCGTTAAAGGCGATCATAGTACGGGGTTAGGTTTTGGCCTCTCAATTGTAAAACGGCTTTGTGAGCATCAAGGGTTAACGCTAAACGTAACCAGTGCGTCGGGTACCGAAGTCACTATAGGCTTTTGTCATCATGGTGACTAGCCTGCTCAGCGTTACTCTCAATACCCACATTACCCACATTACCCACATTACCCACAAAAATATAATCTGAATATCGGTCGGACGAGGTTTCATTTATTTCACTGACAAAGGCAAACCTTCCTTTCATTGTCATTGAAACCGTGGTGGGCAATATTGCTTCGCCCTTTTGAATGAATGTCATGGTCACTTTCAATGTATTGATAGAGGCTGCAAACATGGGTGAGAAACTATCAACATTCGTTACTTTTACCTGCTGAATGTATTGTTTATTTGCGTCATATATAAGCTCACCTTTAAGATGTGAAGACGCCTCAGCTCCTAATTTTTCAAGTTGCACGTCAAAATGGGCGTGAACAGCACTTCCCTTCACCGCAATCGTACGCAGACTGTCTAATACTATAAGTTCACTAAGCGATATCGAAATAGCAGCATCTTGCGCTCGCTTTTGTTCAATAAACGATTGTTTCTCTTCTAGTGTCGGCTGTCGATTATTCTTTTCTATAAGCTCCCACCGATTTTCGCTATCTAAATGCGGTGAATACAGCTCAATGCTGCTGGTTTCTGTGCCTTCTTCATTTTCATAACGACTAACACGGTACGAAAACGCTTTCATGGGCGTTTTCTCAAAGAGAGTTATTGCTTTTGATATAGACGTTTTGAGATGCGCTAATTCTTGCCATTTCACTTTGTTATCCATGTCATTTTGGGCAAATGTGGAAAAAGAGGTAACTATGACCAGTCCCGCACCACTGAAGGCGGTGAGGAGACGAAAGAAGGATGTATTTATCATTGTGGGTCTCATTGAATGTTGTTTAGGGCATTGACCGTCAATACACGTTGTAAAAATGCCATTACTCATGTGAAACCCGCGTGAAACTGAAAATAGGCAACATTTACAACAACTATTTGAACTGCATCACCACGCTGTTTAGACTTCAAAGAGGTTAATCAACCTTGCAAAACAAATCATATGCCCGACATCCAAACAAAAGACAATCAGGCCCTTCCTCCTGAACCTGAAAAACCGCTTCGTGATGACTGTTGTGGCGGTGGGTCCTGCTGCCCATGTATATGGGATATCTACTATGAAAAACTAGCTAAATGGCGGGAAGCTAAGGCGGCGTTGGAAACATCGCAGGATGTTCCTTTCGATAAGACATAATTGAGCGTTTTAACAACGTCTCGTCATGCGCACAGAAACGGAAATCTGAACATTCACTAGTTTATCGTGCATGCACGGTAATCACGGTCTGCTTATCGATTAATGACTGTATCCAATCGATGAAAACACGCAATCGTTTGGGCATTTGTCGCCGAGATACGTACAGTATATTTGCCGGCATAGGTTTAGGTTGAAAATTCGGCAGTACGCTAATTAAACCTGAACCTTCCAATTCTTGTTTTTCATGCAAAAGCGGTATTTGCGCAATACCCAACCCGTTTATACAAGCACTGTAATACGCTTCGGTGCTGTTTACGCTGATTGCACTCGGCATAGTACGCGAATGTATCGTGCCATCGCGAAAATATTCAAATTCCCCTTCTCTTTGGCTCAAAGAATGCGAGTACTCGATTAGGCTGTGATCCTTCAAGTCTTCCAGTGACAGCGGAACCCCGTGGGCCTTGGCATAAGAGTGACTAACACAGTTGTACACTGGATAGGTAAAGAGCGGCTTTGCAATAAGGCTGCTATCGCGCAACTCGCCAACCCTGATAACACAATCAAATCCCTCTTTGACTAAATCGACCTGGTGATCAACGCTACTTATCTTCAATTTGATATGCGGGTACGCGGTAATGAACTCATTCAGTCTCGGCAGCAAAAAGTGGGTAGCAAACCGGCTCGGCATGTCGACACGTAGCTCTCCTGTTATCAGTGCTGGGTTGGAAATGAACTGGCTTTCCAACGCATCCCACTCAGCAAGTAATGCCTGACAATGCGGCAAGAATGCCTCACCATCAGCCGTTAATCTAACACTGCGCGTGCTTCTATGGAGTAAACGAGTCCCTATTTGTGCTTCAAGCTGTGAGATAGATTGAGAAACACTCGACTTAGGCACGCCCAACACGTGTGCTGCTCGACTAAAACTTCCCAGCCTCGCCGTCTCTTTAAAACGCATCATCATATCAAATCTATCCACGACGGAGTTTCCCCACTGGCACATTCTATTGTTCATAATAAACGAACAGTGTTATCACTAAAAGGCCATTTTTAAAACAATTAAACTCACCTACCATGCACGAGGTTTTACAACAAAGTGAGATATACACAATGGCAATAGCATTAATAACAGGCGGCAGTAGAGGGTTAGGCAAAGCGGGTGCCGTAGCATTAGCGCAAGCAGGTCTAGACGTTATCATTACCTATAAAAGCAACAAGAGTGCGGCAAATTCAGTCGTGTCGCAGATAGAAAAAATGGGGCACAGTGCAGCAGCGCTTCAGCTTGATACAGGAGATGTTGATTCATTCAAACCATTTAATGATGCATTGGAACAGGTACTACGCGACAAGTTCGGAACCCGAACGTTTCAATACCTACTTAACAATGCCGGGGTTGGCACGCATTCGCCCTTTCCACACACGACGAAACAAGACATGGATATGCTCATTGACATGCATGTTAAGGGTCCTTATTTCTTAACTCAGCAATTAGTCGGTCTACTCGAAGATGGAGGCGCAGTGCTAAATGTATCCTCTGGCCTGACACGATTTTGTTTACCTGGTTACAGTGCTTACGCCATGGCAAAAGGGGCTGTCGAAGTGATGAGCCGGTACATGGCCAGTGAGCTGGGTTCTCGGAAAATAAGAGTTAACACCCTGGCGCCTGGTGCAATTGAAACCGACTTTGGCGGAGGCGTTGTAAGAGACAATGCGACTATAAATAGCGCTATTTCAGGGCAAACGGCCTTAGGAAGGGTTGGTTTACCTGATGATATCGGTGATGTGATCGCACTACTATTGAGTGACAAAAGCTATTGGATAAATGGTCAACGAATTGAAGCCTCTGGCGGCATGTACCTGTAGCTGAAGGTTATTTAAAACTATGGGTAAGTGGACAACACAAAGGGGAAATGACGTGAAAGCATCACATCGTCTTTTTTAAGCAACATGCCCCTGCTCCACGAGAGCTTAACAAGCGTTGTGTGTTGTCCATAGACTCTAGCGACGTACGGCGTAGATACCTTCAGAGAAAAAATAACGGGTATTAGCCGACAAGCAAATACCTTTGCACTGCCAAACCCGCCCAAAGAATGTCAACATTATTTACACATTTAACAAACAAAAATATAACAAAAGACATAACCAACTGCTTTTTATGACTTTATTATACTTGGCGCAATAGCTGCTTAAAAAACAACCAACCCAATCAAAAAGCACGGATATATTATGAAGGACTATACAAAGTACGTCAGCACGCTGGTATGTCTATTTTTCTCACTTGTTTCACTCAACGCAACGGCTTCCCTTATTCCTGGAGAACTTGAAATAACGGGCAACGTCTCATTTGGCGTTGACTCAGTAGCCACAGCAGGAGGCGCAACGCAAACAGCAACGTTGGAGAGCATCCTAGGCGGCAGTTCGAGCACAAGTAGTGTGAATAATTTGGCAGTCACGGGGTCGAACCCGCAAGGAGGACTATTACAAAACATCAACGACGGGGTTGGAGCAGAGGTTTCTATCTTTGGCGGTGCAAACAGTAGTGCAGAAGATTTCTTTTTTGATTTTTTGTTCTCTTTGACTAACACGTCTGTAACTGACAGTTTTCAGGTTTTCTTCGAGCTCGTTTTTACTAATACCACATCAGCTAGTGGCGACGATGTTTTTGCTGATGCAGAAATTGTTTTTGAAAATGAAATGAATGATGAAATATTCTTTTCAGACTTAACATCAGATACGGCCTTTGGCGATGAAAAAAATGGCAACGCATTACCTTCGTCTGGCGCAACGCTAACAGACTCTGGTACGTTTTTGTTTGATTTTATACTTGCCGCAAACGGCAGCACTTCGTTTAGTGGTGAAATTAAACTGGAGGCCGAAGATTTTGGTGGTGACGGTGCATTCTCAGCCGATACACTTGCTTTTGTGCGTGTCGTTGGCGCTGAAAATATTACACCACCGGTAAACAATGTCCCTTCTCCACCCACATTACCCGTCTTGATTTTAGCCATGATGTATTTCGCTGTAAGACATAAATCAATAAAGGAATAACCACATGAAACAGCTTAAAAAACGTCATTTACTTGCCATTTCAGGGATAACCCTAAGCTCAATGCTATTTCCAACGACTGCAAGCGCCTGCTCAACCGATGCGTATTTAGGTACGTTGTGTTTGTTTGGCGGTAATTTCACCATCAGAGGTTATGCTTCAGCGCAAGGGCAACTGCTTCCCATTAGTTCGAATACTGCGTTGTTTTCTTTGTACGGCACGACGTATGGCGGAGACGGAAGAACAACCTTTGCATTACCTGACCTTCGAGGCCGTTCACCTATAGGTCAAGGCACAGGGCCGGGCTTAGACTCCATTGCGCTTGGACAACGCGGAGGTTCACCCACACATACCCTTAGCGTATTAGAAATGCCGTCTCACAGCCATAACGCGGCAACGACCGTGGTAAATACGTCTGACACATCTGCAAGCTCTGCTGCACTGCGCGCGCTTGCCGCGGGCGCCGATACTAACAACCCCACCGGAGGGGTCTTGGCGAATAGCCCACGAAGAGAGAACATTTATAATTCTGGTACACCAAATGTAGACATGAGTGCTGACGCCATTGTGCTGGATGTACAAGTTTCAGTAACTAGCACAGCAACGACAACCGTATTTCCTGACGGTGGTTCGCGCTCATTTAATATTAGAAGTCCGTACCTCGGTATGAACTGGCTTGTCGCAACCCAAGGGATATTCCCGTCTAGAAACTAACATGATGCGTATCATTTCTTTAATTGTGGCGTGTTGGGCGATACTGCTCAGCGTGCCTGCGAAAGCACAGAGCGATGATTGGGCTGCGCCTTTGAAAGAAGCCATAGACCTTCAAAGCAGTGGAGAATATAAGTCGGCCTATGCCTTAATGCTTCCCCATGCGCAAGCAGACAATGGACTTGCTCAATTTAACTTAGCGTTGCATCACGAATTAGGCTGGTCTCGTCAGCGCGACGAACACAAAGCGTGTCATTGGTACCAAAGGGCGGCATATAACAATATGCCACTTGCAATGCAAAAATACGCTGATTGTTTGGTACCCCCAGCACGTATCTCTGACACCGAAGACACGGCTCTGGTTTGGTATCAAAAGGCGTTTCAACACGGTATTTACGAATCTGGTTGTGCGGCCGGTAGGCTACTTATCAAGGATAAAGACAGCAGTAAAAGTAACCTTGAGGAAGGTTTGCGTCTGTGCAGAACGTCAGCAGAAAAAGGCAGTATTAGTGCTGCGTTGTACCTTGGGGAACTTTACTATGAAGGAGAGCTCGTTGAAGAAAATGTAGTGCTTGCACTAAAACTATTTCAACTTTCATCACCTGAGAAGCAACCTGTGGCCGCTTTTTATATCGCCACAATGTTTGATGAGGGCGTTGGTGTACAGCAAGACGTAAAGCAAGCCACGTACTGGTACGAAATAGCGGCATCGCAGGGTTTTGATGACGCCTATTTGCCTTTAGCAGCATTGTACTGGACCTTGTATCAAACAAGCCACCAAGAAAAGGCGCGTTTTTTGGCAAAGTCTTACCTATGGGTCAATACATCATCGGCGCTGGAAACGTCTGTTGACGACGTTCAGCACGAGGCGCTCCTTAGCCAAATCTCAAATGAAACGCCTCATCAATGGAAAAAGGAACTGAATGCAATAGTTGCACAACATATCCAAACATTTCACGTAGCAAGTGCAGTTAGTCTATAGCTAACTGCACAGCACAAGCGAGAGTCGCCTAGAAACCTTCCAACACCAATTTTCCAATTGCACTGCCCTCTTCTAAAATTCTATGAGCTTCTACTAAGTTTGCTGCATTAATTTTACCTAAGTGTTTACCCACCGTCGTTTTCACTTTGCCAGCATCAATAAGCGCAGCCACGTGATTTAGTAAGTGGCTCTGTTCAAGCATATCGTCAGTTTGAAACATCGAGCGTGTGAACATAAACTCCCAGTGCAAAGACAAACTTTTTGGCTTAAGTTTGCCTATGTCCAAGGCGTCGGGGTCATCGATAAGTGCAAGCTTACCTTTGGGCTTCATTACCTCAACAAAGGCATCAATATACGCATCTGTGTTATTCAAACTGGCAACATGCGTTACCTGGCCGATATTTAGTGCTTCAATTTGACTCGCAAGCGGTTTGCTGTGATCAACCACATAGTCGGCACCCAAGGATGTTACCCATGCTTTTGAGCTATCCCTCGATGCAGTAGCAATGACCGTTGCCCCTGTGAGCGCTTTTAAAAGCTGAAGCATAATTGAGCCTACGCCGCCCGCAGCCCCTACAACCAAGACCACTTCGTCACTTTTATCGTTCTGCTGCACTAACGCTAAATGGTCAAAAAGCAGTTCGTATGCCGTAATGGTTGTTAAAGGAAGCGCTGCCGCTTCACTGTTTGAAAGGGTTTTCGGTGCATGCCCAACAATACGTTCATCAACCAGTTGATATTCTGCATTTGCTCCCTGACGAGTAAGGTCTCCAGCGTAGTAGACTCTATCGCCCACGGCGAATTCGGTCACATCTGCGCCAATTTCAACAATTTCGCCAACCGCATCCCACCCCAAAACCTTTGACTCACCATCGGTAGGTTCAACCCTTTGGCGAATTTTATAATCTACAGGGTTAACGGCGATGGCACTCACTTTTATCAATAAATCTCGCCCCGTCGCTGACGGTTTAGCAAGTTCAATATCGACCAACGCATTGGCTTCGTTAATTGCAAGTGATTTCGTGTATCCGACCGCTTTCATCAAATGATTCTCCCGATTAATCTTTGTAGAACAATATTAGCTAACTATTTACCGATGAATATCAATGAATTTTAGAAACTGAATATTACATAAACGGAAAACCCACCTCGCAATAGTCAAAGGAACCTAGTCTATTGGTAGCTGTTGGTCGGCCTCATCAAGTCCCTCAAACATGTCAAGTACGCGTCTTTCTGTTAGTTCCAAGTTTACACCTTGATTCATCAACATTGGCGTTGGCTCCCCATTCTGAGCCTCCAGTCGTAATTCTTGCGGTTGACGTAATTCTGCAATTCTCGCCCTAAAAATGTCCATATCACCAAAGCGGACAGCGCCAAACCTGCCGCACACAAACAACCTGTCATGCGCACTGGTAATACTCTGCAAATGATTACCAATACCTGTCGAAACTTGAAACCATTCATCATCAACCAGTATCACAAGTTCGCCAGACTGCCCGCCAAACCAAAAGCCTTCCTTTTCGTCTTGCGCATATGCGCTGACTTCTTTAGTCAGCAATCGACCGCCAAACTTTGTTGGCATCTCTACATCACGCGTCTTAGAAAGTGATTCCGATTTAATGACAACCATACGGCTCGTTGGCTTTGTATCAAATTGCCTTCTGACATTGCCAGCCATAAATACGTCTTCCGTATTCTGAGGAATAGCACCACGTTTCAGCGTACCTTCAACGTCGAACAAGCGTGTTGTTGTATCGTCAACAAAATACACCTCACCATTTTCACATACCAAGCGTATTCCATTGTTCAAAACAGAAAGGTCCACTATGGGTGAAGGCAACACTTCCTCTAATAAATACGTAATGGAAACCTTTGAAAACTGCCGAGACTGAAGACTAGAGTCTGGAATAATCAATACTTGACCATTACTCGTTCCCAGATAAAGACTGCCATTGAAGTAGTTCGCTGTAGTAAACACGAAGTTAGCAATGGAAAACATAACGGGGGATTCTGACTCACGCCAAAGTGTAATCTTTTCAACCCCGGCCAAGCACATCAACGTTGAATTTAGCTTAACGCAGCACAAATAGTCTTTGCTGCCATACGATTGCTGCAGCTCTACTGTCTTTTCATCTTTGTTTAGCATGCCCAATGCGCCATCTTGGCCACAAATCAATGTACCTGATGACGTCGCTAATGCGCCCCACCATGTCGGTGCAGATATTGAATAACCTTCAATTTCACCACGCTTCATTTCGAGCCGTTTCACTCTTCCCCAACGAAGGCCTACGTAAACAACGCTCTTATGTATGCAGGCAATGCTGGTAACATTACTGTATGACCCCGAATGCATAGAAGACACACTGTAGTGGGCGTCGATAAATAACACCGTCCCCCTGCTACCTCCAAGAACAAAATTCCCATTCGAGATTGTTGCACTTGTAATGATTTCATCAGATGAAAGCCAATGGCTTTTGATGCTAACGACTTCTTCCCAACGATCCCGGTCGTTATTGTCAGTTACGCGATAAATGGCATTGCTAGAAATAACAAACATTCTTCTATTATCAGTAACAACAACCTCTTCTTCGGCGATATCTAACCGAGTAGCTTCAACTTTTTTAAGGTCAATAAGGTAAGTATCAAGGGGAGTGCTATAGCCCGTATTTAATCTTGCCAAAAACGTGGTTTTGTTAACACATTGAAGCGACGTGAACTTAAACTCCTCGTTTATACCTTGCAGAAGCGTCGCCACTCCTTCAATTTCTGTGAGCGTTCCGTTTGACCACATTCTGATGGCTAAGTCACTACATCCTAAAAATGCGTCATTAAACACAGAAGTCCCACATGCAATGGCCCAGGCGGCATTTTCACCTGACTGGTGGTGATACACTAGCCTACCATTACTCTGTACAGAGACTTCCGCGGTGTAACCGTTGTTTCCCGCTAACAAAGCGCGACCATTACCAAGGCCAACGGCAATGGTGACATCACAGCTACAAGGAAGATATTGCTGATAGTTGCCAGTAGAGGTGCGAACGATTAGGTTACCACCACAAGAAGCAATCAGGCTATCATCGTGAGATATCGCAAGCGAATTCGTTTCATTTACTCTCCCGTTATGTAAGCAGGACCAGTGATTGTTGCTCACATCGTAGCTCAGTATTTTCCCCATCCACCCCACGGCTGTGTACATGTTATTACCACAATAAGCGATTCCTTCAAGGAAGGGTCGCGATGCCATATATCGTCGCGTCCAATGGCCATCCTTAAAATGCAAAAGAACACCACTCCATCCCACCACAATGATATTGTTCTCATCGATAGCATCAATGGCATAGAGCTTATCATTTTTTTGGACAACGTCTTTGGCCTCTCGGGTGATTCTATTGCCTATGATTCGACAAAGTGTGCCATCACCGCCACATAGTAATAGCTCGTCTGTATTTGGTATCCTCGCAATAGCATTGATAAAGGGCGTTTTTGTGGGCGCGTCTAATAACTCGGGCTCTTGACCTGGACGGATCCGAACTACACCGCCCTTCCATTGATTATTGATTTCATACGGGCTTCCTACCGCATAAATAGTACCGTCGTCTAAACCCGCTAACGAATACCACCTATCGGGGTATGGGTTTGGACTAACGCGATCCCATTTGAGCAAGTAGTGCCATTCGTTGCCATCAAAATGGATAATTTCAGAATTATCGCCACATATATATAGATCATTAGAACTGCGCCCCCATACCGCCTCAAACCACGTTGGGTCGTAAGTATCTTGTGTTGGGTTGTTCTCAATAGGAGCCCATTCGACGCCATTAAAACGCCATATCGCGCCAAAGGTTCCTACAGCCCAAACGTCGTCTTGCGCGAAGCCATGCACGTCGTAAAAATCTGATGTGGTAGCCACGGTAACCGGATAGACATCATTACCTTTTATATTGAAAAATGTGCCTGATTCAGCGGCGGCAACGGATTCTCCGTTTCCGAAACTCCATACGGCATAACATGTTTTAGACTGCGTGTGTGTGTTGGCCCCTTGAAGTGGGTTTTCTCGTAGTTTAATGGCCATTCCCTTTCCTCTTAGTTCCCGGTAGTGGTATTTGCAAATACGAATTGAGCTACCGCGCACGTAAGGCGTAACAACGCTCACAAAAAGCATAGCCGTGTTTTATGAATTGTTCGACTTAGTTGGCTAAGGAGAAAAGATGACGGGAAAAAGAAAGACAATTTGCACAAAAAAGGTGGTGAAAAGTCACCACCTTAGCGTAAAAAAAGAGTACGTTATCGTCGATACATCGCTGGCTCACCATTTTGTGGTGTGCTTGCTTGTATAAATTCGCGAAGGTCCTGATTAGATTGTTTCAGATCATCTCTGCGTAAGTACATCATATGACCGCTTCGATACCCTTTAAAACTTAGGCGTTCTTTCATTTGGCCACTTTGATCAAGTTGCCACATGGTGTACTTAGCATCAAAGTAATTAGTTGCACCATCGTAGTATCCTGCCTGAATCATGACATTTAGATACGGGTTTTGAGCCATGGCTAAACGCAGGTTTTCACCGGTTTTGTTATTCGTTCTATCCCAAGGGCGAACAGGGCCAAACATATTGTATTTTATGTCGGTTTTGTAGTTTAGCTCTTCGCGTAAATAGTAGTTGATTGCGGGCGTGAAAGAGTGAAGCCAAGACGTCAACTCCGCCCAGTAATCCGGACGATCACCACTTTGCTTTTCATCTATCCCTAAATATCGACTATCAAGACGCCCGAGTGTTTTACCTTCATCTCTAAGTAGTGCTTTCCAGAAAAACGCTGTACTAACGTCTAAATTATTATGCGAAATATCTTCTTCTGACAGTCCAGAATAGCGCGCCATTTTTGCCAATACATCACGCTTTTCTTGCTTTGATATAAAGCCACCTTTTGCTAAGGCTGGAATAAGTGTATTGATGGTGAAGTCTTCGACTTCTGGAAGAAATTCAGTAAGGTCTTTATTTTGTAACTCACTATCTAGCTTTTTGTGATACCAAGCTGCTGCAGCAAAATATGGCAAACGGTTTGCTGCTTTCACTGGTCCATCTCGTTCTATGCCGATATCCGTTGGAGAAACAAGTACTACACCATTAAGGTACATCCACTGTCGGTTTTGAAGTTCAAGGGCAAGGCCAGAAACTCGTGTAGTACCATAGCTTTCCCCTATAAGGTACTTGGGTGAACGCCAGCGCTCGTTGCGTGTCACAAACGTATTAACCCACTCTGCAAGATACTTAATATCCGCATTTACCCCGAAAAACATTTTCTTCTGCTCTTCTTTTGACGGCATGTTTCCATCTGCATCTTCTAGCACACGGCTGTAGCCAGTGTTAACTGGATTCACAAACACAATATCCGCAACATCTAAGATTGAATATGGGTTGGTTTGCACACCATAGGGTTGTACTGGATAACCCTCGCTATCGATATTAAGTATACGGGGGCCAGTATAGGCTACATGCATCCATACTGATGCAGAACCAGGTCCTCCGTTAAATGAGATTATTAGCGGACGAGTACTATTGTCTTTAACGTCAGTGCGCTGATAGTAAGTATAAAATAAGGTCGCCACGGCTTCGTCACTATCATTCCACACAGGCTGTGTCCCTGTTGTGGCACTATATTTCACACGCTTGCCCAGTATTTTGGTCTCGTGCTCATTGGTCACACTGCTGTCTATTTCAATGGCACGCTTGTGTGCAGCTGAATTAGCAAAGGCTGTTGTTGACGTATTTATTGTAAGCATCGTTAACAGCATCAGCAAAAACGTGCTTTTTCTTGTGGTCTGTTTTGGTGTAGTCATGTTGAGTTCTTTTGTATTTATTTTGGCATTAAGCATTTTTTCGCGCCCCACTATACGCTATGCATGGCGAAGCTCAGTATTTGCTCGATAAACGGGCTAAAATAGACGATGATCGTCAAAAGGTATCACTAAACCCTTAGCCACCCTCATACGCCTCTGGACCATTCAAGTTGATATGCTGTTGTAGTTCTGGGAAAAAATTCAAAAAGAGTGTTTCGATGTCTTCGCGATTAGCGTCAATATCATCAACTGCTTGATAGAAGTTATTCTTAAATCTGATGCGTTTTGATACCACAGTTATTGCTTTTTCAATACCCTTTTCAGTGGCATAGTCTTCAAACCAATTGTGGGTAATCATATGCCCAATACTGTGTTGCATGGTGCGAGGCATTTGCGGAAGTTTTCCTTCCAATAGCGCAAAACTGCGCTGGGTAAATGCTTCGAACGTCTCACTAGAAAACTGTGACCAATGCTTTATTAACAAGTGATCAAAATAGATATCAAGGGCAACCGGTGCAAAACGCCGACGACTTGGCAAAAATAGCGCCTGTGCTTTTTTCACGCTGTCATGCGCGTCGGTAAATTTGTCGACTCCATAATGGTTTGCTAGGCCGCGCTGCACCGCCGCGGAGAACTGTGATACCTCGACTCCCCGCCTAAAATCTCCAAGCAAATTTCCAAAGTGGGAATCCTCCGTAGTTTGAGCGAGGAATAAATGAGCAAGGTAATTCATGAAAACTAGCCTATTAATTTTTTAAGTTGTAAGCCACAACACCTATCAGGTAGTATTGCCGCCGCATCGACCACGGTGCGCAGTAAGCTTACAAAACTTTTGAGGATAAGTAACACCATGTCTGTCATTTCTTCATCTGAGGTGAATTCACTATTACAACCCGTTAATGCATTTTTGCAGTGCACTACACCGCAAGCATGGTTGGATGAAGCGAAAAAAGAAGAGAACTTGAGGGTTCTTCTTACCGACCACCTTATCTGTGAACTGAAGGCGGCGCAAAGCGCTATGTATTTATTGCGTCGATACGTTGCAGATGAAGAAACCAGCAAAATTCTACTTGGCTGGTTGAAACCTTATGAAGACTTCACCTATCGTCACGAGGGCGACTGGCAGTTACTTAATACTAAGCACCTTTCTAAAAATGTATTTAACGTGCAAGGTCTAGACCCTTTCAAGCAAGACATGCTTGATAAAATGGTGATGCTTATCAAAGAAGAGCTTCATCACTTTTATCAGGTGCTTGAAATAATGCATGAGCTAGGTTTTGACTACAAATCCGTCACGTCTAGCAGGTACGCTAACGGCTTATTGAAACATGTTCGCACCTACGAGCCAGAAAAACTGGTCGATAAACTCATTTGTGGTGCCTACATTGAAGCGCGTTCGTGCGAGCGTTTCGCGAAGCTTGCGCCTTATGTTTCAGAAGCGTTAGGCAAATTTTATGTATCGCTTCTCCGTTCAGAGGCGAGACATTTCGAAGACTATCTAACACTGGCCTCTACTATATCTCCGGTTGATATCGAAGCCCGAGTAAAACACTTTGGCGACGTTGAAAAACAACTGATTGAAAGTGATGATCATACTTTCCGGTTTCACTCTGGTTCACCGAAGGCGGCCCAGCAATTTGCAGCTCGAAGCTGCCGGTGATCATTATTTAATCAAAATCGTTGACGCACTATAGATATTACTGCACACTCAATTTGTAAACATATTGTTAACGGCAGTTCTACGGTGCACTTCACCTTACACTGTGGCCAGAAGCCAAGCAACTCAGCTAGCGCCATGGCCTAATTATTCAGCATATGTACGTGCTTTCACTGCCAAGAACAATATATCCATAACAAAGACAACAAACATGGTTATGTAAGGCAGGAACTATGATTCTAAATCATCTCGTTGGTATCTACACTCACCCAAAAGAAGAGTGGCAGACTATTGATGTTAAACATGAAACGTATTTTTACGCGCTAACTCACATCGCATTTATCGCCCTTATCCCCTCACTGGTGGCCTATTATTCCAGTGCACACACGGGCTGGAGTATTGGTGCAGGCGACGTCATAAGGTTGAGTGAAACCAGCGCCATTATGATGGGCGTAGGTATGTATTTTGGCCTTGTCGCCGGTGTGATTGCCCTGGCGGTCCTTATTCACGAATTGGCCAAAGCATTTGATGCATCGCCTACCTACACGCAATCTCTAGAGCTCGCCGCATATACGGCTACCCCATTGTTTATGGTTGGGTTTGCCGGGCTTTATCCAGAACTGTGGGTGGTAATGACCGCCTTACTAGTGGGTATTAGTTACTCCGTTTACTTACTCTATTCTGGCGTTCCCATCATGATGCATATGCCTGAAGATAAGGGTTTTATTTATTCAAGCTCTGTAGTTACATGTGGCTTGGTACTTCTGGTTATTCTTATGACGGGTTCTGTGCTGGTATGGGGTCTGTATGGTGGTCCTGTTTTCGTGCACTAGGCGAAGGTTGCAAGTACACCATATGAACAGAAAGTGACAGATAGAAAAAATATTGACACAAAAAAGCCGCTCTAAGAGCGGCTTTATTAATTTACACGTATCAGTCGTCAGCGGCACCGATATTATGCACATCTAAGTTACTTAACTCAGCTTGCACAACGGGTGCATTTCGCGATTTTTCACCGCGTGACATGTCTATCCGCTCTAAGTACTCTTGATCAATATCGGCAGTGATGTAATTGCCATCAAATACTGAGGTTTCAAAGCGTTGAATTGACTCATTTTCTTCGCGTACAGCGTCAACCAAGTCTGAAATGTCTTGGAAAATAAGGCCATCAGCCTGAATGAGTTCTGCAATTTGGTCTATCTCGCGACCATAAGCAATTAATTCATTCGCCGAAGGCATATCGATGCCATATACATTTGGGAAACGAATTTCAGGTGCAGCTGAAGCAAAGTACACTTTCTTAGCACCAGATTCTCTTGCCATTTCAATAATTTGACCTGATGTGGTACCGCGTACTATTGAGTCATCAACAAGTAAAACGCTCTTACCTTTAAACTCTGATGAAATAGCATTTAGTTTGCGGCGTACCGACTTCTTGCGCATGGTTTGACCCGGCATGATAAACGTACGGCCAATGTATCGGTTTTTTACGAAACCTTGTCGATAAGGCAAGTCCAGCGTATTGGCAATTTGCAATGCGACATCCATTGATGTCTCAGGAATGGGAATAACCACATCGATATCTAAATCTGACCATTCACGCTTAATTTTTTCGCCTAGCTTACGGCCCATATTTACGCGCGAGGCGTAAACTGAGATACCGTCGATGAAGCTGTCTGGGCGCGCAAAATAAACGAATTCAAAAATACATGGCGATGTGACAGGGTTGTCTGCACATTGGCGAGTGTGCAGTTGGCCTTCTTCGGTAATATATACCGCTTCACCAGGAGCAACATCGCGTACAAATTGAAAACCGACAGCATCAAGCGCTACGCTTTCGGACGCAACCATCCACTCTTCGCCTAATTCAGTCATTCGTTTGCCTAATGCAAGTGGACGAATACCATGGGGATCACGAAACGCGACAATACCTTGTCCAATAATGGCCGCAACAACGGCATAAGCACCACGAATTTTTTTATGGACTTTTGTTACCACTTCAAAGATGTGCTCTGCACTTACGCTTAGACCTGCAACTTGCTGAAGCTCGTGTGCAAGAATGTTTAGCAAAAGTTCTGAGTCAGAGGTGGTATTTATATGGCGGCGAGCAATGCGAAATACTTCTTCTTGAAGTTCATGCGCATTAGTCAGGTTACCATTGTGCGCAAATGCAATACCAAATGGAGAGTTCACATAAAAAGGTTGAGCTTCTGCTGAGCTTGACGTTCCCGCTGTGGGGTAACGAACGTGACCAATCCCCATATTCCCGGTTAGACGTTTCATATGACGCGTATGGAATACATCTCGAACCAAGCCATTTGCTTTACGCAAATTGAACATATTTTGGTCGATAGTCATTATGCCTGCGGCATCCTGGCCACGGTGTTGAATAACCGTTAAACCGTCATATAAAGACTGAGCTACGGGCGTTTTACCAACTATTCCGACAATACCACACATGTGCGTTACCTATTTCAAGCGGGATTTAAGAAACTGGAGGAGTCTTTCACATAACTGAAAAACCACTCAATAATGACACCAAACTCGGGAATAAGCACCGAAGCTTGCCACCAAGCAGAGGAAGCAGCGCCAGTAAAGGTGTCCATAAAAAAGAGCAATGCGCTGACAATTAAGGCACCGCGCAATGCACCAAAAACAATACCAAGGGCACGATCTGTTCCCGATAAGCCTGTGGCTTGAACGAGTTGACTGATTGCAAAATTGATCATGCCACCAAGAATAAGTGTCGTTACAAACAGTGCAGCAATAGCAGCTCCGTTTTTTAAGTAGGGATCGTCAATGGCAGTAAAATAAACAGCGAGGTCAGCGTAGAAATTGCTTGAAATGAAGAGTGCAGCAAACCAGACCACTAAAGAAATGGCTTCTTTAACAAACCCTCTAATCAGGCTTATTAAGGTAGATACCGCAATGATACCCAGTATGGAAAAGTCTACCCAGTTCATCGTCTCTTAATTGCGTTATTGCCGCCTATGAAATAAAAGCAGCGAGCCGTTGGCGAGATGGCGCGCATTCTAACAGAAGCGAGAAATATTACTAGTGTGTAATGAATTTGGGTAAGAGTGCGAGGGACAAACACGCCCCCTACTCCACCTTGAACGTAGTAACTTTGCCCTTTAATCCCGTTAGTTCTTTGAGATGCGGCAAGGCGGTATCTAATTTTCTCTTCTCCAAATCAGGACCAACAAATACTTTATTTAGCGGACCAGAACTGGTTTGTATTTTGCGGCTAAACGCACGATACCCTGCTTTTTCCAACTTCGCTAAGAGCGCTTTCACATTTTTATCGTGGCGAAAACTCCCTAGTTGAATTACCCAACCAGCATCGTCAGCGGCATCGCTTTTGTTTTCAATAACGGTTTGTGTTGCAAGGTCATTATCCACTGCCGGCACACTGGTTACTTGCTGTGGGGTTTGTGTTCTGTTTTCAACCGCTTCATTTGACAGAAGAGCTTCATCTAACGCTTTTTCATCTTCGATTTCCACTTCGGGTACCGCAGCCTTTGCGACTCGCTCACTGGGAAATGGCTCAGGTTCAACGATGGGTTTTACCGGCGGATTTGTTGGCACAGACACAAACGGTTCTCTATTTGTTTGTTTTTTGCCATCAAGAAAATCTGGTAAAAAGATAACGGCAAGCGCCACCACTATGATGGTTCCCACCAGTCTATTCTTTAATGCCGATGTCACTATTATCTCCTGCTTGGGTGGTAATGCCATTGACCAATGGCCCCCGATTACTTGGCGTCAAGTACGTCTGCTACGGTAACAAATGAGCCAAACACAAGGATTAGTTCACCGTCCTGATACTCTGCAAGCGCACGTTGATAAGCCGTTAAAACGTTATCATAAGTGGCTATATTCTCTATGCTTGTACCCGCATTAACAAGCGCATTTTCAAGAACGCTTGCCTCACACCCTCTAGGACCTGAGGTAGAAGCGGTATACCAAGATGCATCAAGCTTACTTAACGGCGCTAAAGTTTCGGCTATTGATTTGTCTTTTAACATACCAACCACTACGCGCATTTTACTTACCGTATAGCGCTTGAGCCATTGCTGCATCGCTTTAGTCGCTTGGGGGTTGTGAGCAACATCCACCATGACGAGCGGCTTTGTGCTAATAATCTGCTGCCGCCCAGGCATCGTTGTTTTAGACAATATTTCACTAAGCACACTGTGTGCAGGCAAAAGCTCGAGCACTTCAAGCGCTGCAAGCGCTGTACTTGCATTTTGTAGCGGAATATTTGGATAAGGTAAATGTGTAAACTGATTTGACTGTCCGTGCCACGACCACTCGCTGAAATCATCGGCAACATTGGCAACAAAGTCTTGCGTCGCCCACTGCGCCGAAACAGTAAGTTCGTTGGCCACGTCATACAGCGATGATGGTGGGAATAATTCACCGATAACTGCATTGCCGTTTTTGCGCATTATCCCCGCTTTTTCGCGCGCAATTTTTTCACGGGTATTACCTAACCAGTCTTGATGATCAAGGTCAATAGTCGTGATAACCGCTAAATCAGTGTCGATGATGTTAGTCGCATCTAGACGACCGCCAAGACCAACTTCTAAAATGGCTACGTCAACGCCCCAGTCTTGCATCATCTTCATAGCCGCTAACGTACCAAACTCGAAATAGGTTAGCGTGATATCACCCCGAGTGCGCTCGACGAATTCAAAGGCATCAACAAAAGCTTGTTCGGGTGCAAGTTCACCATTGTGTCTTACGCGCTCACAATAATCGATTAAATGTGGAGAGCTATACACTGCAACGTGTTTGCCCTGTGCTAACAAGGCTTGCTCTAACAACCGGCAGGTTGTGCCCTTACCGTTGGTGCCAGCAACAGTAATAACCAATGAGTGCTCAAGAGTAAGCGCCATGTTTTTGGCGACAGCTTTAACCCTGTCTAGCCCCATATCAATGGCGTTAGGATGAATAGATTCGAGGTAAGAAAGCCATTGGCTCAAACTTTTTGAAGACGATGCTTTTGCATCAGCTGAGCCAACGGTAGTCGTATTTTTATTGTTCACTAATGATTGTTATGCAACTTATCCAACAAGCTGTGTAATTTATCACGCATTTCTCTGCGGTCAACAATCATATCGATAGCGCCCTTCTCAACAAGGAACTCACTGCGTTGGAAACCTTCAGGAAGTTTCTCACGAACCGTTTGTTCAATAACACGAGGGCCGGCAAAACCAATCAGCGCCTTAGGCTCAGCAACATTTACATCACCCAACATAGCCAAACTTGCTGATACACCGCCCATAGTAGGGTCAGTGAGTACTGAGATGTATGGAAGACCTTTTTTACTCATTCTAGCAAGTGCTGCTGAAGTTTTCGCCATCTGCATAAGTGACATTAGCGCTTCTTGCATACGCGCCCCACCACTTGCAGAGAAACAGATTAACGGCGTATTGTTTTCAAGGCAGGCATTTACCGCTGCAACAAATCTCGCCCCTACAACAGACGCCATAGAGCCCCCCATAAAGGCGAACTCAAAACACGCAACAACAACAGGCATCCCTTTCAGTTTGCCCTGCATAACAACCAGTGCGTCTTTTTCATTGGTAAGTTTTTGTGCCGCCACAATGCGGTCTTTATAACGCTTTGAATCTTTAAACTTAAGCACGTCCTGAGGCTCGTGCTCAGCGCCTAATTCAACGCGATCACCATCGTCAAGGAATGCGTCGATACGACGACGGGCAGTGATACGCATGTGGTGACCACACTTAGGACACACTTCCTGCAGCTTTTCTAATTCGCTTTTATACAGTACAGCTTGACAAGAACCACACTTCGTCCAAATACCTTCTGGTACGTTACCTTTAGTTGAAGTTTGTGTGCGCGGAAGAATTTTTTGAATCCAGCTCATGGAAATCGAATCCTTTTTTATCGATTGCCCGCTTCACGTAATGATAGTTAGTCACAGTGTTAGCCAGCAACACATTAATTTTTAAGTTTCTTACTGAATTACCGAGAAAAATCGTAAGCCAGCAGAACAGCTACCTAATATAGCGCGCTATTAGACCACAATACAACGAAATGGAAAAAACAAAACTGGTCTAAGAAGTTGCCGTAGATCTGGCGTCGTAACGAACGTATTTCCATGCCTACCGGAATTTGAGACTAACTCAACGCCGAGATACTCAGCATTTCCCCTTTGGAAATTCATGGAAACCCGAGTGCTTTTTGATAGATGCTTGTAATGCGCCACTGTCTCGAAAGCGCTGCAATGCAAGTCTTACATGTTCTCGAAACTCAGTAAGCTCTGGACGAATAACAAACACAAGGTCAACGTCACTAATGCTGTTTGATGACTGATAAAATGTAGTGTCACAGAAGCGTTCATCAAACATGATGGACTGAGCATTTTGCTCGCTCATAATAGTAAAATCGCAGCGTCCTCTAGCTAGCATCATTGCCATCGCTATCTGGCTATTGGAATTTACTCGAACCAACCCTCCTCTTTTCTTATAAAAATATTGTTGCAAAACAGGATAGATAAAGCCGTATCGAGTGCACACACTGGCGTTGGCGTTATCCATGGGTACAAAGGGGCCGTAAAAGGCTGAGGTTGAGTAAATATAACTTGAGTGGGTCATAAACATGCCACTGAAAATAAAATACTCGGGATTATTTAACCATTCAGTCGCGGAAAGAAAGACATCGGCTTCTTTTTGAAGTAAAAAGTTCTCGCTTCTTACTCGGTTTGAGTCCAAGTAGGAAACAGCGAAGTCTGCGGTTGATTCGACAAATGTGAAGAAATCGACCACCACTCCTTGATAGCTTTGCGTTGCTTCATCTATATACAGGTAGGGTTGGGAGCCTGGTGCATTAATAGCAAACCGAATGGGCTTTGGCGCAGCATACAATGGGCTAGATGTATAAATAAGAACAAAGCTTAGTACTGTCAGCAACGTCTTTTTAAAGGTGGAAAACACTTGCCTCATGGCGACAATTCCTTTTACTAAATCTTGTCGGTATTACTCGCTTTTTATTTTAACTATAGAAAACACCGCGACGTATTGCGAGTTACTCAGCGCTAATTCGTTATGTTGAAGCAATACAAAAGCGGTTTGACGAAAAAATAGGAGGCGCTAAGATACGCGCAGTCAAGCTGCGCGCCTTTTAGCAATCTGGCAAAAAAAGAGGCCCGAATGAATGTTTAGGCAAGCCGTAACTTTCTGGGTACGTCACATCAATAAGATATAAACCATTCGGTTTAGCGGTTGCTGCCGATTGACTTCTGTCTTTTAAACTTAACAGATGTGCTATCCAATCGACTGATTGCTCGCCTGCCCCAATTTCCACCAGTGCACCGGTGATATTACGAACCATATGATGCAAAAATGCGTTAGCGCGAATATCAATGATTACGTATCTAGCCTGTCGATAAACACTGACATTAGTAACGTTTCTAAACGGCGTATTACTTTGGCAAAGCGCGGCGCGAAATGAGGTAAAATCTTGCTCTCCCAATAGTGCCTGGGCTGCCTCATGCATCTTTGTCTCATCTAATGGACGATGAACATGAGTGACACCGTGGTTTAAGATAGCTGGGCGCATTTTGGCGTTGTGGATAACATAGCGGTAGCGTCGGTGTGTCGCTGAAAAACGAGCATGAAATTCATCAGGTACGGCTTTAGCCCAAGTCACGGCTACTGAATTAGGCAAGTTGGCGTTAACGCCTAGCGTCCACGCTCGTTCATTGCGCGGCGCGTCACAGTTAAAGTGCACCACCTGGCCGGTAGCATGTACTCCTGCATCAGTGCGTCCCGCACACTGTACTTCAATGGTTTCGTTAGCAACTGTTGAAAGCGCTTTTTCAAGATACTCTTGAACGCTGGGCACTTCACGTTGACGCTGCCAACCAAACACCGCAGCACCATCGTATTCAATGCCTAAGGCAATTCGCCCCATTTTTCTGATACCCCTAAGCTAAAAAGGCGCTAAGTGTAGTCATGTCGCGCCTAACATGCAATTAGCCAATAGATTTCAATATAGATTCTGCTTCCATTTTTTGCTCATCGCTGCCATCGGTCATCACTTCTTCTAATAATTCCTTGGCAGCATCTACTTCTTCCATTTCAATGTAAGCGCGCGCCAAATCAAGATTTGCGTTTTGGCCAGCATCCTTATCAATGTCGATAACCGAGTCCTCGTCTGTAACACCCGTGAAATCAGACAAACTTACGTCAAGGTCGAGTTCTTGGCTATCAGGGTCAAGAGTATCTGTATCATCTCCATCATCCATAAGCGCTTCTACATCTAGAAACTCTTCAGGAGGGGTAATATTGTCGTCGGACGATTGACTCGGTGTATCATTAAGCAGTGCTTCAAGATCTAAATCAGGGTTATCAAGTTGAAGCGGCACTTCATTGTCTTGCGATTTAAGTGCATCTTCAGCTTCACTTGGACTTGAAAGCAGGTCGTCATGATTGCCTGCATCTACCAGTTCTCCATCTAAGTCAAAATCATCGTCTTCAAGAGAAAATGTCTCTGCCGCGTCTTCTTCGTCAAGCTCAAAGAATTCATCGAGTTCGTGGGCATCATCGTCTGTCGTATTTGCGTCTTCGGCATTGCTAAGGTCGCTGTTCGGTTCTTCCAGCGCAAATTCTTCTGGTTCTGGTTCTGGTTCTGGTTCTGGTTCTTCAGGCTGAGTTTGCTCCAACTCAGGAACAAGTTCTGCTGTATCAACGGGTTCTTCAGACTCTAAACTTTGCAGCAATTCATCAAATTCTGCACTATCAAGTTCGTTTAGCAACGCGTGGCTTTCAGTACCCTCATCATCGCTATCAGACAACCAGTCGTCTAAGCCGGGCACATCATCAAGTTCATTGATATCTTCTTTAGATTCAGCGCTCTCTTGCGCTTCATTTTCAACAGGCTGAGTGCTTTCAGCACCAGGCTCTACACCGTCAATTTCCTGCTCAAGTTCGAACGTATCAACGTCATCAAATGCATCATTGAGTATGCTGTCATCGAATCCCTCATCATCCTCAGCATTGGCTGCTGGGGCGTCTGAAGATTCTGTATCTATCTCACCAAATGAAGGGATGTCATCCATCATTTGCTGTTCAAAATCTTCAATAGCATCATCCAACGGATCGGAAGGAAGTGGCTCTGCTTCTGCTTCTGCTTCTGCTTCTGCTTCTGCTTCTGCTTCTGCTTCTGCTT
>CAYVST010000021.1:0-47951 GCA_964454185.1 uncultured Alteromonas sp. | reverse complement strand
TCATCCTAAGGCGGGAGCGAATACCGCGTGGGTTCCCTCTCCTACTGCGGCTACACTGCACGCCTTGCACTATCACGATGTCGACGTGTTTGATGTTCAAAAAGCCTTGGACGCTAATTTTGACGGCTTAAATGACATTTTAACCATCCCGCTTTTAGAAGATGTATCTGCCTTGACCCGCGATGGTATTAAGCGCGAAATCGACAATAATGTCCAAGGCATACTGGGCTATGTGGTTCGCTGGGTACACCAAGGTGTGGGTTGTTCAAAAGTGCCTGACATCAACGATGTCGGTCTAATGGAAGACCGCGCAACACTGCGTATCTCATCGCAGCACATTGCGAACTGGTTAGAACATGGCATTGTGAGTGTTGACCAGGTTAAAGAGTCATTAGCTAGAATGGCTGTGCTTGTTGACGAGCAAAACAGCGCAGACCCTGAATACATTCCTATGGCACCGGATCTTGAGAGTTCTATCGGTTTCATGGCTGCAAGCGACCTAATTTTCAAAGGCAAAGAGCAGCCTAGTGGTTACACAGAGCCACTACTTCATGCTCGCCGCCGAGAAATGAAAGCCAAGCTATCAAACCAGTAACAAAACGACCTCTTAACAAGAAAAACAAACGATCGCCCGTATGCAGTAACACATACGGGCGATCATACTTCGCATCCCAATTAGACTAAAGTGAACCTTCGCTTTTTTGCTGTACTTCTCACTATCTACTAACCTTTAGTAATACGACGTTTACTTTGACGTTATGCGTTTGAAACGACGATTGGTTTTATGACGACCTTACTTTAGGAGTCGAAATATGCAGTTTGCCACCACCGCCTCACCTTCATCGCCGACAAACATAGTACCTATATTTTCAGGAGGAGGTACCAGGCTAAGTGCACATATAGGCATCATTAAAGCACTTCAAGACATGCATTTTGCCTTTGACACACTCGTTGGAGTATCAGGTGGTTCAATTATCGCGGCGCTTTATGCCAAGGGTTACAGTGTAGAAGCAATGCGCGAACTGGCTCTTGAGACAGACTTTAAACAGTTCACCCAATTTTCGTTAGTGAGGTTGTTAAGAGAAGGTGGGTTATCATCAGGTGATGTTTTTCAATCATGGATTGATGAACAACTCGATAGTGCATGTTTCTCAGATTTGCCTCTAGACTTGAACATACTTGCCACTGATGTAAATGGCGGCGGACCAGTGCTATTCAACCGAAAAAGTTCGCCTACAATGAGAGTCTCTGAAGCAGTCAGATACTCTATGTCGATCCCACTTATCTTCTCGTTTAAGCCTTTTAAAGAACACTTACTAGTGGATGGCGCAATCCTTTCTGAGGACGCGTTATTTGAAGATTGGCGGGGTGACGGCACGCCGTCGGTATGTTTTAGACTGCAAAGCACCATGCAAAAACGCAAAGCAATTAAAAAGAACCTTTTACAATTGCCTCAATACGTGAGCATGCTAATTCGTACATTTATGACTGCAATTTCCCGAGAGTACGTAAACGCAAAGTATTGGCACAACACGGTTGTCATCAATACCGGTGACATTTCTGCCGTTGATTTTTCGCTTACACCAGAGACCAAGAATTCACTATTCAATTTGGGCTATAAAACTACTAGAGAATTCTTGCCCAAGAAGTGTGCAAGTGTGATGAAAACGGGGGCATTGTAATGCCCCTCTGCGCTCATGACATCATAGCACTCAATGCTATACGTTGTAGAATTCACGATACCAAGTAACAAAGGCATTGACCCCTGTTGTTACATCAGTCGATGGTTGATAACCGGTATCCTTAACCAGAGAAGAAACATCAGCATAAGTATCGGGAACATCACCCGGTTGCATTGGCAACAAATTCTTTTTCGCTTCCATGCCTAGTGCATTTTCTAGGGTTTCAATGAACTTAAGTAAATGCACTGGTGTTTGAGCGCCAATGTTGTACACCTTGTAAGGGGCTTTACTGGTACTTGGATCAGGGTTGCTGCCATCCCACGCTTCGTTTGGCTTCGCCACATTATCAAGCGAACGAATAACGCCTTCGACGATGTCATCAATGTAAGTAAAATCGCGGCGATGGTTGCCGTAGTTATAGACATCAATCGTCTTGCCTTCCAATATGGCTTTTGTGAATTTAAACAGTGCCATATCTGGGCGCCCCCAGGGGCCATACACCGTGAAAAAGCGCAACCCTGTTGTAGGCAAGTTGTACAAATGACTATAGGTATGAGCCATCAATTCATTGGCTTTCTTTGATGCAGCATAAAGACTAACTTGGTGGTCTACGTTGTGTTTTTCAGAAAATGGCATTGTCTCGTTCGCGCCATAAACAGAGCTAGACGACGCATAAACCAAATGTTCAACGTTATTATGCCTGCAGCCTTCCAGTATATTTCCAAAGCCTACTATGTTTGAATCGATGTAGGCACTGGGGTTTTCTAAAGAATAGCGAACCCCTGCTTGCGCGGCTAAATGAACAACCCTGTCAAATTTTTGCGCTTCAAACAGCGCACTCATCTTTTCACGCTCTTCAACCCCCATCTCTATGAACGAGAAGCGTGATGCAGCTTCAGATTCAGAAAGCTGTGATAAACGCGCATGTTTTAGATTAACATCGTAGTAGTCGTTTATGTTGTCGATACCAACAACTTCATCTCCGCGATTTATGAGATATTGCGATACTGCCGCACCGATAAAACCGGCTGCGCCGGTGACTAAGATTTTCATAGTAAATCCTGTTTAATTGCTATCCATTTTTGCCAAAGCACGATCTAGTAACGTGTTTACGTGTTTTATAGGTATGCCGTACGATATGCCTGAGGGATTGGTTAACGCACTCTCTTTATTATCTTTAACGTACACTTTATTTATTACAGCAATAACCTCGCCAGTTTTCGTATCAACAACTGGGCTGCCAGAGTTTCCGGGGTAAGCGGTAATATCGAGTTGATAGATTAGGTCAGGTTTATTCAGACGCGTTATCTGCTTTGCTGACAATGCTCTTGTATCAGAAACAGGCATAAAGTCTGGTGTTACTGTTGCGACAATTCCTTTGTGAACTGCTGGAAAAAGCCCAAGAGCGGCGCCAAGCGGATATCCGAAGATGGCGATATCTGTACCAGCTGGTCTTAACTTTTCGCGCGCCAGTTTCAACGGCGGTAAATTATTTTTGATACTAAACAACGCCAGGTCATGCTTGGTATCAATTTCAAGCAATTCCAGCTTTTGAACCTCAAAACCGTCTTCATTAGGCAACATAGCCACATAATATTCAACTATAGTAGGGTCCAACTCTTGCGCCACTACGTGGTAGTTTGTAACAACGAAATTGCCGTTGTGAACAACGAACCCCGTCCCTTTCATTAATGGGACTGTATGATTAATAGGGCTATGAATTGCGACGGCCACAGTAGACTGAATCGCGCGCTTTGTAAGTGACACTAAATCTTCTGCGTGTGCAGGTAAACTAATCGTTAAAGTTAATGCTAAAATTGCCGAAAGCATTGTTTTAAAGCTATTTTTTTGATGCATAGTGAATATAGTGGACAGAAAAATGGCGACTTCTATAAAAACCTTGATATATATGTATAAAGAAGCTGCTGAGAAAAAACATTACATTCATAATAGTGTATTTACGCACTATACTAAAATGACAAAGACAATAAAAAGCATTACTTAAAGTTAGCAATTAAAGAACTAAGTCTCTGAGACAGGTAGAAAGTGTTATGCAAAAAGGAAAGTTGGTACAAAAGGTACAAAATATTTTTGGTGCCAATAGTCGAGTAACAAAAGCGCTCAAAGGCTATCAAAAGCTTCAAGAAGTTAAAGAAATATCACAACACTTCTCGACCTATTTAGCGCCGAAAATAGCGCTCAATGACAATTTAAAAAATGAATCTTACAAGATGCGCTATCAGGTGTACTGTGTAGAAGAAGGTTTCGAACCCATTAACGAAGAAAAATTAGAAAGTGATGAGTTCGATGCATACTCAGTATGTTGCATGATTGAACATATAAAAAACGAGAAATTTGCTGGAACGGTGAGAATGGTTCGCCCCACTGATGAGAACCAGTTGTTACCCGTAGAAAAATACTGTAGCGAATCGATTACCAATGATGCACTCGATCCTAGAAATTTTCCACGTCACGAGATATGTGAAATTTCACGACTCGCCGTTCCCAACGAATTCCGTCGAAGACAAATGGATAAATTTGATGGTGCTGCCATTGGTGCCATCAATCCCGATACTTATTCCGAAACAGAATTACGGTGCTTTCCCTTTATTGCTATAGGTCTCTACCTGGCTGCGGCAGCGGTATCAATCAACTCAGGCGTTAAGCACAATTATGTCATGATGGAACCAAGGCTTGCGCGCTCGATGCGTTTTATAGGTATACGCTTTGAACAAATTGGTCCTATTGTTGATTATCATGGAAAGCGAGCTGCTTACCACATTACCCCAGAAATGTTGCATAAGAACCTTCCAAAGGGCTTTTCCATTATGTATCAGAACATTAAAAACAGCCTAAAGGTACAGCAAAACAAGGTCGCTAATTGACTAAGTCTGTTCCCAACATAACTCAGCTGAGAATGTCGAAAAAATTTACACTACATAAACAGAGAAATAAAAAAACCTTAAAAATCAATAATTAAAATTTTGGCACAGGTTCTGCTTATAGTAAATCGAACATTCTTTCAATCGCTGCAACTTACTGGAGAGCAGAAATGAAAAAGTTATTACTTACTACAACAATGGCTGCTGGTTTAGCGCTTAGTGGACAAGCCGCGGCGACACCTTTCTACCTTGACCTTACTGACGATTCAACTGTTAACCCTCGCGGCGCAATTGATGCACTAGGTCTTCAGTACGATTCAGTGTCAGAAGTCGACCTTGCGACTGGTCAAATCACATCACGCGGTGGTTTAGGTCTAATCGGTTACATGTTTAACGGCTCAAATGCTGGTTTTACAGACCTAGCTGACCTTGTACTTTCTGATGACGGTGCACTTCAAAACACGTTTACTTATGACCCTGAGCCAAACAACCTAGGTGTTGACGGTTCTGGCTTCCCAACGTTTGAAGTTACAGCGCTAACGTTTGATTTCGAGCTTCAAGGCGTTCTAAGCCCAGGCGGCGATTCAGTTCTATATACTGGCGGTACGCTAGACATTTACTCATACCAGTATACTTACGACTTCGCAGACCCTGACACAATTAACGTTGTTGCTAACAGTGAAGAACTACTAGTAGACAGTGAGTTCAGCACAAGCTCAGTAAATCCAGGTGAGCAGGTAATCGAGTCTCTTATCACGGAAGTTAGCCTTACAGATGCTGGTAAAGAAGTATTCTACTTCTCAGACGGTTCTGGCGGTTTTGTTTCTTTCCAAGACTACATCGATGCCACTTTGACTGACATCCTAATTTACGCTTCACAAACAGTAACAGTAGGTGAGCTTGCAAACAGCATTGCTAACCCAATCGACCAAAACGGTACTGAAGTACTTATCAGCGATAACCACGCGGTTACTGTTGAGTTCCGTGTACCTGAGCCATCAACTGTTGCAGTTCTTGGTCTTGGTCTAATCGGTATGTTCGGCTTCTCACGTCGTAGCAAGAAGTAATTACTGACGAGTTACTCTCAGCATTTGAAAAGCTGCCCATATACGGCAGCTTTTTTTATACCTTAAAAACATAGAACACAACTGGTTGAGACCAGAAAAAGCATTTGAATACCTTGTAAATTATCTGTAATACGATACCTTAGCAGGGTTAAGCAATAAGGAAGCTAATGTGAAAAATTATTCTAAATTGTCAGTAGTATCGTTGTTTTGTGTTTTAACTGCGTGCAGTAATAACTCGCCAGAAAAGTTAATGGCTGATGCTGAATCAATGCTCGAAAATGGGCAATTACAGGAAGCGTCGGTAACACTTAAAAATGTAATTCAAAACAATCCTACCCTTTTAGAAGCAAGGGAAATGCTAGGTTTCACCTATCTTTACCAAGGCCTTTATGTTGCCGCACAAAAAGAATTCGAACGCGCGGACAATATATTAAGTAACGAAGGAAAAGTGGCGTTAGCCGAAACACTTCTGTGGCTTGAAGAATATGAAAGCATTCAAGATTTAGAAATTAATGAAGCCAGTGGTGCAAAAGATGCATTAACACTGTATCAAGCTATCGCTTTCTATCGCTCGAGCAGCCCTTCAAAAGCCAGTATGCTCCTGCGCGAATTAGCATCGTCTACTGAAACAAAGGTCGCCTCGGTAGCAAACGCTTATGTATTAACCATTAATGAAAAGCCTCAGCCCGCTTTACAAGAGCTAGAGGCAAACAGTGGCGCGATTAATGAGTTCCCTATCGCGCTTCAGCTAAAGTTTACCTTAGAGAATTTTGTAAACGATTGGCCAAAAGCGATAGATACAGCAAAGCAATGGCTGTCATTAAGACCGGCTGACTACAAAGTAAAAACACAACTTGCGGCTGTACTCGTCAATGCAGGCGAATTCAAAGAAGCGCAGCCCTATGTTGAGCAGCTTTTACGTTTAAGCCCAGACCAGCCCTATTTTAACCAGCTGAAAGGCACTATTTTGATCTCTCAAAAAGATTTTGAAGGTGCAACAGTCTATTTGGATAAGGCAATAAAAAATGGGCGCTCAAACCAAGTAACGCGACTGTTCTCTGCCATTGCACAGTATCAACTTGAGAACTATGAACAGGCCTACCAAAACCTTTCGGTCATTATCGATTCACTGCCAAAAAATCATTACGCGAGAAGGCTGTATACCAGTATTCAATTAAGGTTGGGGTACACTGAAGACGGTATCGATAATATCAACACGATGTCCGAACTTGGCCAGGATGATTTACTGTATATTGTTGAAACATCGCGGCTACTCATTCAAAAGAATGAGCTTAGCGAAGCGCGACGCCTAATCGATAAAATTGACTCAGAAGAAATAGCAGACAGTAAAATGCTACAAAATGTCGGGCTGTTAAAACTCCTTACTGGTGAAGACGGTATCGATGAATTAGAAAGAAACTTAGAAACCTCTACTGACACGACAAATAGCATCTACCTTCTGCTTATTGCTTACACTGAAAACAACGCCTATGACAAAGCCTATGAGTTGATTGAAGAACGCTTTGCAGGAGAGCAAAATATCGCTGCTCGTTTGACCGCTAGAGGTTTTGTACAGCGCACTGCTGGTGATATAGATGCTGCAAAAGAAACCTATGCTCAGCTTAGGGATATCAAACCAGATAATTTTGATGCGTTGTCTTTTTTCATTGAGCAATCAATAAGAGATGAAAACCTCGAAGAAGCAGCAAAACAGCTTTCAGAGGCCGTAGACACTTACCCGCTAAGTACACGATTGTTAATGCGTTCATTCCAGGTACATCAGCGTATTGGTGATTTATCACCATCGATTTCTCAGTTACAAGCTGCACAGGCACAGTCTGAGGAACCTCAATACGCCCTACTTTATGCTGCAGCACTCCTACTTGATGACCAGTACAAATCTGTAGTTGATTTTCTTAGAGAAAATCAGCAAGCGCTTAGAGACATTCCAAAATATTGGATGCTGTTAGGCGATGCTTATGCAAAACAAGGCAACTACAAAGACGCGCGCAACGCCTTTTCTGAATGGCGTAAGCAAGATTCTTCCGAGTCAGCGTTTGTTCAGAGTATCCAGTTAGAAGAAATTGAAGGTAATTATCTCCAAGCCCAACAGCTTGTTAACGAAGCAAGGCGCTCGCTTGATTCAAGCATCACGATTGACCTTCTATCAGCCAGACTACAACTGTTGGCAGGCAAATATGAAGATGCAAGGATGGCTTACAGAAAATTACCTGAGTCTGCCAAAAACTCCATTATTGGACGTTTAGTAAAAGGTCGCCTTGAATTAATTGACGGTGACTATGCTTCGGCGCTATCAATTCTCGAACCTCTCTATAGTGAAGCCCCATCCACAGAGCTGGCATTATTAATTTTTTCTGCGTTGGAGAAGAGTGATCAACAAGCGCGAGTTATAGCGTTTACACAAGCTCACCTAGAGAAAGCGCCTGGCGACACTAAAGTCAGACTTTTGTTTGCCAATTATTTACTTGAACACGGACCAAAGCTGGCGATAGATCAATATACGTTCTTGGTTAAAAATGAAGAGGCAGATAGCCCACTAGTGCTAAACAATTTGGCGTGGCTTTTAAACGAAGCGGGTACCCCCTCTGAAGCATTAGGTTATATTGAGAAAGCGAACGAATTAGTACCCAACAATCCAAATATTTTGTCGACTTATGGCGGTGTTTTGTCTTCGCTTGCTAACCATGAAAAAGCCATCGAGAAATCCAAAAGCGCTTTTATGCTTAGCGGTAACGACGCCAATATAGGGCTTGAATATGTGCGTATTCTTGTAAAAGGCGGCAGAAAAATTGATGCACAACAAGTAGCTTCGTCTATCATTCCTGTAACGGCTGCCCAAGAAACACAGCTGAATAAATTGAAACAACAATTTCAACTGTAGGAATCGTGTGAGGCTTGACACTTATGTTTGATTACAATGACGCTTTTTCGAGAAATATTGGTTGGGTAACGGAAGAGGAACAGCTCAAGCTTAAGAATAGTAAGGTGGCGATAGGTGGCCTAGGGGGCGTTGGTGGCGATCACGCCATTGTCTGCGCTCGCATGGGAATATCCAATTTCAATATTTCAGACCTCGATGCCTACGACTACGCAAACTTTAACCGCCAAGCGGGTGCATTTGTATCTACCATCGGTAAAGAAAAGTCAGTGGTGATGGAGAAGACGCTTAAAGATATTAACCCGGAAGCGAAAATTGTTAATTTCAAGCAAGGCATAACACTTGAAAACCTAGACGAATTCCTTGATGGTGTTGATGTCTATATCGATAGCCTAGATATTTTCGCCCTTGAAATTCGCAGACATGTGTTTCGACGCTGTTACGAACTCGGCATACCGACTATAACTGCAGCGCCCATGGGTATGGGCACCGCCATGCTGTGCTTTAAACCTGGGAAAATGTCATTCGACGAATATTTCGCTATGGTTGATGCCCCTGCAAAAGCTACTGATGAAGAAAAAGCCCTTTATTTTGAAAACAACATTGTACGTTTTGTAATAGGCGTATCGCCTTCTGTCCAGCAAAGGCATTATTTGGTGCAGAATTCATCGGTGAACTTTATGAAAAAGAAAGTTCCCTCGACGTGTATGGGAATATCACTCGCTGCTGGTGTGTTGTGCACTAATGTCCTGAAGCTGCTGCTGAACCGAGGAGAAGTAGTTTGCGCGCCTAGAGGGCTGCATTTTGATGCCTACAGAAACAACTTAATAAAAACATGGCGACCATGGGGAAACAAGAACCCTCTGCAGAAATATATGTTTAAAAAGGTTAAACAAATCTTAGATGACAACAAAGAAAGTTAGTGATGTCTGAAACAATTAAGCTTATAAAATCAGACTTTGCGAGAAAAAAGCAAATATTCTTGGACGATGGCGCTGATATATCGACGCTGCGCACTCTCCTTACCGATGGGACTAGTGCGAACATACTATATCGCTTGGCGTATCGATGCGCGCAAACCAAACTGTTGTCCCCTTTTGCACTGATACTTTCTCATATAAATCGTGTTTATAATGGCTGTGTAATTGGCGTAAATGCCAAGTTTGATGAGGGTTTTGTGATAATGCACCCGATTGGGGTTGTTATTAATTCAAAAGTTGTCGGAGGTAAGAATATTACGCTGGAAAGCGGAGTGGTCATTGGAGACGAAAAAGGCCGCTCACCGATACTTAACGACAATATTTTTTTTGGTGCCGGAGCCAAAGCATTTGGTGGCATTAACATAGGCAGTAACGTGAAAGTTGGCGCTAATGCGGTGGTCGTGAAGGAGATTCCTTCAAACACTACAGCGTTGGGGATACCAGCAAAAGCTAGATGAATCTCATGAAGTATATAGAATTCTTTTTTTGGTTAGCCATATTCCTCATCCTATACAGCTATTTACTCTATCCAGTTGTACTTTACTCGCTCAGCCGTTTGTTTTCTAACAACCAGCAAGAAGAGAATCGCTCAAATAATGAGAGCAATGCATTACCTACGGTGTCGGTGGTAATATCAGCGTACAATGAAGAAAGCTGCATAGCTGAGCGCATAGAGAATCTATTATCGTTGGATTACCCCCATGATAAAATTCAATTTCTCATTGCATCAGACGGCAGCTCTGACAAAACCGATAGCATCATAAATAGCTTTAGTGATCCACGTCTTTGTGTTTTTTGTTTCGAAGAGAATCGGGGCAAAATTAATGTACTCAACGATTTACTGAATCGCGTTTCAAGCGACATAACGGTTTTTTCAGATGCAAATACCATGTTTGCAACGGACGCCGTTTTGAAACTCGTTTCGCCCTTTGATAACGCAAAAGTTGGCGCTGTATGCGGAGAACTCAACCTCGTTGATGCCTTTTCTGGCGACAACAAAGATAACCTTTACTGGAAATACGAACAGTTCCTTAAGTATCATGAGTCTAAAATTGACGCCTTGCTTGGCGCAAATGGCGGTATTTACGCTATAAGAACCTCGCTTTACGAACCCTTACCCGACAACACAATTATTGACGATTTCTGTATTGTAATGAATGTGGCCAAAAGAAATTATCAAATAATCTATAACAAACAAGCATTGGCGACCGAAGAGATCGCGCCTACTTTAAAGGAAGAGGCCGGCAGACGCATTCGAATAGGTGCAGGCAATTATCAATCATTGTCTCGTTTAACATGGTTGCTTAACCCGCGTTATAAGTGGCGATGGTTTTCTTATTTAAGTCATAAAGTCATTCGCTGGTTTGTTCCTCACTTGATGATAATTACTTTGCTTCTCAACATTTTACTCTTATGGCACACTAGTCCGCTATATACCGTACTGTTGTTGGGTCAGCTGGCATTCTATTCATTCTGGATGTTAGGTGAGCTCAAAATGTTTAAAAATGTCCCTGTGGTGGGCAGCATTATAAGTTTGGTAACTTTCTTTGTATCAATGAATATATCGCTGTTTAGAGGGTATATTCGGTTTTTATCTTCTAACTTATCGGCGACATGGCAAAGGACATCGAGATGATCGCGCTTACACTAGCAGTATTAGTATTATTTTCAGTAGCATTCGTTGCCATCGTTAAAAAGAAAAAAATGCAGAGCTGGCTTTGGAATTATACAAAAAGTCAATTTGCTAAGAAGCCTTCTATAAATGGCACAAAACACATCATGTTCTGTTTTGTCGATCACTATGAACCACAATGGAAAAACAAAGATAACATCGAGTTAGAAAGGCAACGTGTAGACAGATGGATGGTTGATTACCCCAAAATGGCCTCGCAGTTTCGTGATGCTGATGGAAACCATCCCAAGCACAGCTTTTTCTTTCCGGAAGAAGAGTATAGAAAAGAGCATTTGGATAAAATCTCTGACTTATGCGCTAAGGGTTTCGGCGAAATCGAAATACACCTACACCACGAAGATGATACTAGCGATAACTTAAGAGAAACCCTCTCAGGCTTTGCGCAATGCCTTCACGAGCAACACAACGCACTGAGCGTTGATCCTGAGACAGGCAAGCCTGTTTACGCGTTCATCCATGGAAACTGGGTGTTAGACAACTCTCACCCTGAAGGCAAATGGTGTGGAGTCAACGATGAGCTCATCGTACTCAGAGAAACAGGGTGTTACGCCGACTTCACTTTTCCGTCGCCAGATGAATCGCAACCCGCTATGTTAAACACCATATACTACGCTAAAGACGATCCGGAAAAGCCGAAGTCATACGAAACCGGACGACCTATCGTGAAGGGCGGCAAGGCTTGGGGAGACTTATTGCTTATCCAAGGTATTTTGGGTTTAAACTGGAAAGTGCGAAAGAAAGGTGTCTTTCCTCAAATCGAAAATTCGGACGTAAGAAGAACATTTCCTCCAACGCCCAATCGCGTTGATTTATGGGTAGACCAAGGCATTCATGTTGAAGGCAAACCGGAGTGGATATTTATTAAAATACACACTCATGGTGCTCAGGACGGTGATATGGACACACTACTTGGCGAGCCGATAAAAGAGATGCATCGACATTTAACCACCCAATACAACGATGGAGAAGACTACGCGCTGCACTATGTTTCTGCACGAGAAATGTACAACATCATAAAAGCAGCGGAAGCAGGAGAAGAAGGCAATCCAAACACGTTCCGAGATTACGTTTTAGCTCCACCACCGTTTAAAAAGCTCGCGTAGCATGTTATCACGAGTAAAAATGAAAGTAGGCCGTCTGCTGGGTCTAGACGGGTTGAAATGGCGTTCAGCCCCTAATGGCTTGTATAGCGTCAACTTTCATCGCATTGGTAACAGTAAAGAAACAGAATTCGATCCTTGTGTGTATTCTTGTACCACTGAAGAACTCGATGCGCATATTAAGTTCTTTAAAGAGCACTTCGACATTATAAGCCTTAGGTCACTGTCAGAATTGTTATCAAACAACATCAAGCCAACGTCTAAATTGATGTGTTTAACATTCGATGACGGTTACATAGATAACTTTAGTAATGCTCTGCCCGTATTAAATGCCAATGACGTCACTGCCACTTTCTTTATTGCAACAGGTTTAGTGGGAAGTGGCCACGTACCTTGGTGGGACAAGGTTGCTTATCTCATAAAGTATCATCAACCCAAACGCTTACGCTTAGATGCATGGCGAGATGAAGTGGTTTTTGAAAACTGCCAAGAACGTTTTATACGTACCGTGTTGCATGCTGTTAAAAACTGCCAACTGCCTGCACAGAAGCAAATAAATCAACTTGAGCAAGTGTTGCTTCATCAAAATGGGTACCCTCGAGCAGAGTTTATGGATTGGCACCATTTAACCAAACTAATTGATGCTGGTATGGAGCTTGGTGCGCACTCACATAATCACGATATTTTAACCAAGTTGTCAGAAGATGAGTTGTTTTATGAACTCAGTCACTCAAAAGCACTTCTTGAAAGTAACTTAGGGTGTGACATATCGGCTTTCTCTTACCCAGTAGGAAGCAAGTCAACTTATGACAAAAGGGTGATAGACGGGCTAAAAGATACGGGTTATGAGCTTGCTTTTAACTTCCAGCCAGGCATTAATACCGTACCAAGCAACAACCCGTATGATCTGCATAGATTTCCTATTGCTCCTGCAATGTCTATTGCTGACATCAAGCGTATGTTTGGTTACGCCAAGAGGTATTAAAATGCGTATTTTACACTGCGTGAGCAGCCTAAAAGTGGGTGGTGCAGAAAAATGTGTAAAGAATCTGGTAAAGGTTCAAAGCCAAAAAGGCCTCGATGTTGAAGTGCTTTCATTTGGTGATAAAGACGATGCCTTTCAACGTGATATAGAAGCGCTCAATATTAACGTCATCAATGTCAACGGGAATATCATCACGCGCCTTTTAACGGCATTACGCTATTTAACCGGTTTTTCCACTATCCACATTCATTCTCCGGCAGTAATTAAAGCATTTGCCCCTATTTTTCCAATTCTACTTTTTAAGAAAGTGATTTATACCATTCACGGCGAAGTTGAACCTCCTATTGGATTTGTAAAGGGTTCTCATAAACTGGCACAACTTTACATCAACAAAGTATTTGGTGTTTCTGAGAGCATTAAGGACGGGATAAAGAAGCGTTATGGGTGGAAACCACATAACGTTGTCGTCATTAATAATGGTGTTTATTGCCCCCCTAGCCCTCATGAAATCGCAAAACAGCCAATACTTAATTTATGCACGGTATGCCGACTCGTACCACTTAAGAACATTGCGCAATTAGTAGAAGCCTTTGCTCAACGTAAGCTTGGTCAATTCGCAACGTTAAATGTCTTTGGTGATGGGCCTGAACGAAGTACCATTGAGCATCTCGTCTCGAAATACCAGTTACACGATTCCGTTATACTTCACGGTGAAGTACTAGATGAAGATACTATCTATAGCCATCAGGATATGCTGTTAATTAACTCAACGACAGAAGGATTGCCTATGTCTTTGCTAGAAGCAATGGCGCGAGGTATTCCGGCGATATCTACCTCAGTGGGTCAAATCCCACGCTTGATCCAACATGGTGAAAACGGATTTATTTACAATGTTGATGATATTGAAAGTTGGTATACCCTACTGCATTCGCAAGCAAACAATCGAGACAACCTTGCTAACGTTGGGCAACGTGCCTATACATTTGTAAAGCAGCATTATGCCATCGATGATGTATCAGCGATTTATGAAACGGCGTATCGCTAATGAAGAAATCCATTCTATTTTTTACTAACCTGCATCCGCTGCCGTGGCAGCCAGCGAGGGCAACATACAATTTTGAAGAAATAAGGCACCTCAAAGCGCATGCTGACGTAAAAGTCCTTATGCCAGTACCATGGTTTACCTACTTTAAACAAGTTGTGCTTAAAGGCCATAGAAGCCCTGAGGGCTTTTGCTTGTTTCCGTTTTTCTATATTCCCAAAGTGCTTACCTCTTTGCATCCTCTCTTCTTATTACTGTCGCTGATCGTTTGCGTAAAACCATTACTTTGGTTAGCTAAGAGTAAAAATGTGATAGCCAGCTGGGCCTATGCCGAAGCCGTGGTTGCTGCTATTGGAAAGGCGGTATTTAAGTACAAGCTTGTCATTGAGTGTTTAGGTAGTGATGTCAATGCGTTGATGCAGCAACCCCTGCACAAAAAGCAGATGCGCTGGGCGTTTAAAAAGAGTACTGCGGTAACCACAAAAAGCATAGCACTTGCCAAAGCCGTTAAATTTCACGTTCCCGAGGTTACCCCACACGTTATCTATAACGGGGTCGATTTTGATGTGTTTACGCCTAGAGAGATAGCACCATTTTCTAGCCAAACACAAAGCCTTTTGTTTGTTGGTTCTCTTATTCCAACCAAAGGTGTTTATGAGCTAATTGACGGCTTTGAACAGGCAATAGCGAAAAACCCTATGATGACGTTGCGCATTGCAGGTGAAGGCGGCAGCAAGGGCACGCTGCAAAAGATGATAAGCGCTAAATCTTTAGAGCATGCGGTGACCTTACTAGGTGCGATACCTCACCAATCGCTTGTGGGAGAGCTTCACAATTCAGACGCCCTTATATTGCCAAGCTATAGAGAAGGCGTTCCTAACGTCATTATGGAAGCCTTAGCGACGGGGACACCGGTTATCGCAACCGATGTTGGCGGTATAGCGGAAGTGCTAACACCAGACGTTGGAGGCATATTAATAGAGGCGCAAAACGCAAATGCAGTAGCAGCAGCAATAAGCGAAATAGCGATAAAGTCATGGAATTCACAAAAGATCCATGCATCCGTCTCTAGGTATACTTGGCAAAATTCTGCCAGCCAGATTATTACACTATTAGAAGACTCTTAAGTCTAGAACGAGGCCCGTGCTATGAATAAAGGCATGTCTATCTATCTCGAACTCATTCGGGTTATTGCGACGCTGTTAGTGCTTTTGTCCCACGCGAGTGAACTAGCCCCTGAAGCGCTGCAAGTTGTGCTCTCTGAACTGAGGTTAGGTAGAGATGGCGTTATACTATTCTTTGTACTTAGCGGATACGTAATAACCTGGTGTGCTATAGAGAAAGAAAAAGAATGGAAAAAATTTGCCATCAGCCGGGCCGCCAGAATTTACTCTGTCGCTATACCAGGGCTGTTACTCGGCATAATGGTAAGCCTTTTTATTTCATTTCAACAAGCTACTCCTGTCGACTATACGATTCAAAAAGCGTGGATTTATTACCCACTATTTTTGACATTTAACTCCCAATCCTGGCTGGGCTTCATTTTTCCTGCTGGTAACTTTCCGTATTGGTCACTGAGTTTTGAAGTCTGGTATTACATCTTTTTTGGCACATTGTTATTTGCGAAAAAGCTAAAAGTCGTTGCTGTAGTCGCAGCTTTACTTCTAATGGGGCCATATATAATTCTGTTCTTACCACTTTGGGGGTTAGGTTCGTTACTGTACTTCATAAAAGACAGACTTATTCCCTCGCGACTTATTGCATCATTGCTATTTTGCATTACGTTGGGACTTTTCATAGCGATAAAAATAAATCACCTCGACAACACCGCAGACGCTTATAACGTCGCGCTGTTTGGATCACTGAGCAGCTATCTTCCAGCAAAGCAATTTTTGGGTGATTACCTTCTTGCGATAATCGCTACAATTAATTTCTATGCTGCGTACCACCTGAATGTACCTTTTAACAGAGTAACAACGAATGTTATTAAAACCGTAGCTGGCTTTTCTTTCAGTATTTACATGTTTCACACGCCACTATTGTTGTTACTAGAGAATACAGTGTTTGTTGAAACACATAATTATTTTGCGTTTTATGCCGCCATGCTGATCACACTTTCAGTCTGCTATGCGCTCTCATTGTTTACTGAGAAAAAGAAGAATGTCGTCAGTAATTTGCTTTATAAAGTTTTTAGCCACAGAAAAAATGAGCAAGGCTGAACTTATTCTATTTACGCGTTACTTCGAATTTAAATAGGCGAAAAACTGCTCGGGATCCTTCTTTAATTGTGATTCTATTTCTGTCACTATTTTTGTATTCTTTTCAATTAAAGATGCTTCGGTGCGTTTCTTGAAAAAAGCGTAAAGTCGCCACAAAATCGGCAGCTTCTCTAATACTCTTAGTGCTTTCAATCCGGTTGACTCATTCACTTCCTTAGCGAACAATGGACTTCTGGAGCCCGCACCAAAGTGGAATACGACATTACCGTATATTCCAGCCATCATGTAGTGTAAATCTCGCTCGTTTGAACGCACTAGCTGTGCCCACGTTTTATTTCCCTTCCATAAAACATAGCCAAGCCCTATACCACTATCGGGCCTTTGCCCTGTCTCATCAATAAACGTCTTACCCGTTGTTTCGATATCTTCTGGATAAAATTCAAAAGGGTTATCTTTTACAAAGTCTGCGAGCACCACACAACCGCTGGGATGAGGTAAAAACTTATCCCCGTTCTCAAGACGATGCACAGCGCAAATGCCATTGTTTTGAGAGGCAGAACTATACATCTTCTTCATCCAACTCTTTGAGATGGGAAAGCTATCTACGTCTAGCGTGTAAATTGCCTCAACACCGTCATTAACGGCGTAGTTCATTAGCTGTGTTAGCGCCATGCTGTGCTGTTTACTGGGGTGGTCATTCTCTGCACTGACCTCACAAAGTGTGATATCACTCGACGCTTCCAGCACGCTGAGTACTCTTTGCGAACCTTTAATGAATGCAGCATAGATTTTATAGTCTTCACTGCACTTTCTGATTTGCGCTAACTGAAGGTCAAACACCCACTCCATATCCACAGGGACATAATAAACACATAGAATTGCGCTTTTCACAACTGTCACTCCTACCCTTTGGTGAAAATCATTGCTGTCACCCCGAATATCGGGGCAGCATCTTATCTTCGTCTTACCAGATCTAAAGCTTCGAAAATGTATTGTTTTGAGAAGATGTAAAGCAACCCAATGTATATCGCACCGCCGGTAATAACCTGAATTACCAATAATAAAATGGGGTTCATATCTGAAAACATGTAACCGATAGTCAAGCAACTACCGGCCATCGCGGCACCTACAACATGGGGGTACGAAATTTCTGTCAGATAATTCTTAAAACTTATATTAATGGCGCTGCACGCTCTTTTTGTCGCAAGTAGAAAACTGACTAAAAATGCTATAAACCAAGAAGAGGCAAGACCCAGAGCACCGTACTGTGCACCAATGAAGAAGCTAGGAATAAGTATAATTGCGTAAATAAGCGTATTCGATAGCGTGACATCCACACGATTTATCGCTTTAAGCAAAGGCCCAAAGAGTTGCTCGAGACACTTTAATGGCATGGTAATACAGTAGACTGCTATCAGAATAGCTGCAGGCTCCCATTTCTCACCAAATACAACAGGGACAAGCGTTGAGGCGACTGCACCTATTCCCCAAAATATGGGTACGAAAATAAGCGCACTAATACGCTGGGTCTTCAAAAAATAGCGCTCTAACGAACTCGGATCGTTTTGTATTTTTGAGTAAACTGGTAGCGCGACCTGACGCAACATCGGTAAGACTTTCGCCGCTGGCATCATCGCAAGGACAACAGCGAACTGATAGAAACCGAGTTCGGCCGTGGTAAGAAAGAGGCCAGCTATTGCTACATCAACATTGAAAACGGTATAGCCAATAGCAGCTTGCGTGGCTGATTTCCACGCAAAGCTTACTATTTCTTTGATTTTTTGCGTAAATCTAGAAGGCCAGATCCATTTCGGGTTACGCAAAGCATAGCCGGTTTGCTTAACGAACTCTGACACCAAAACCCCAATAACAAGCGACCAATACCCCCAGCCTTTCCAAGCTAAAAACACCGTAGTCAACGCCCCAACAGATTCTGACAAAGCATCAACAATAGCGAGCTTTTTGAACTGCATATCTCTATTTAAAATAGTGCTGGGAACAAAGCCTATAAGTGAGATTAAAAATGTGCATGAGGTAACTCTAATAACGTCGGCCAAACGCGGGTCGTTATATGCTTGAGCGAGCGGTTCGGCTATCGCTTGCAGCAGGAGAAAAAAGAGCGAGTGCGCGATAATAGAAAGCGTGAAGAATTCGCCTACCAACTTATCATCGATTTTCTTTGTTCTTATTAGCGCAGAAGCAATACCACCATTACTGAAGGCCCAAAGTAATGCTAAAAAGAAGCTAGATAACGCCATTACAGCGTAGTCTTCTGGGAACAAGAACCGCAGTGTAAAAATTGTTGTGAGCCAACGGATGGATTGGCCTACTATTTTCCCCAGTGCAACCCACTTAAGCGAGTTTAAAACTATTTCTCTCATTGTTCTTCTTTTTGGTAACGCATTGTTTCTATGTATGATGCGTGTTTCGAAACTATTGTAATTATAATTGAGTAAGCACTGAAAACATACTTACCGCTTAATGCAAGTTAATGACATCTATGTATTTTCCTGAAAGAGGTCTATTTTGCTTAACAAAGCCTTGTTTCAATACTAGTGGGTCAAAAACCAAATTGTTGTTAATGGTTACATCACCGTGTGTCTTGTGCAAAATTCCAGTGGGAGTTCTCACAAGAGTGATATTTTCATTGAGCACATTATTACTTATCTCAATTGTTGGGGTTCCCCCTACCCAGCCATCATTTTCTACTTCGTCATCTAACAAGATGTTATTAGTTAACTCACCTGAATAAACAACAGAATTGCCTGTTAAAGAAACCGCGCCTAGGCCTTGAAAGGTTCTAACAATTGAATGATTAAAGCTATCTTCAATGATAAAAACATTGTCTTCAAATGACATCGTTCCTCTTGAAGGGCTATTTCCGTCCCCCCCAATTCTTGAACCCAAAGCGGTTGATTTATGAATGAGGTAATTTTCCACCACTTGATGCCTTTGACCGTTAAAGTCGTACGCGCCGTCAAATCCAATCAATTCGATGAGGTATCGTGCCTGTGAATCCTCGCCACCTTCAATCCAGTTGCGTTTTATAAGTGAGCGCTCGAATCTCGATTTTACGTTGTTGCCTTTGTTGTCGTGCAAGTAGCTGTTCTCAAGTATAAATGTCGAACCAGGAAACGCATTCTGATCGCTGGCAACATAGATAGCATGCCCCCATTTCTGCCCAGGCGGTTTGCCACCACTGTTAAAGATTTCGCTATGTGTGATAGTCAATGAACCAGAGTTTTGGTCTGTACCCATAACACCAATATGACAATCATGGATAATCACATTTTCCAACGTTGTGCCATGGGCCTCGTTACGGAAACATACTTTTCCGTTGGCGAGTTCTATATTGCTAAAAGACCAAAAATGCGAAGCTCTTACCGCCACAGTCCAACCGTACTTATCGAAAGCTCCCGTTATAACAGGGCGTTCAGAAGCACTCTCAGCGTTTGACGTCAACGTAATTGGCTTAGTTTTCGAGCCCGAGATATTTTTGATTTCAAACGGTTCAAAGCGTTCGCTTTTGTTGAGAATGATAGTGTCGCCGCCCTTAATCTTTGGCAAGACTTCAGCAACTTGTTTGTAGCGTTTATCGCTACCCACTAACCATTGCGTAGACACTAAACTGTCATTTTGAGTTTGAATTTGCCAAGGAACGATATAGAGGTCTCTGCGCATGTCTGGATTCGTTTCTTTAAACAACAATCGCACGGTTTGAAGTGTTCCTTTCTTTGATGGTGCCACTGTCTTTACAAGTAAGGTGTCATTGTCATAAACGCGAAGCATGGTGCTTTGTGTAAACTTTGCACCATTCACAGAGACCATATAGCCTTTTGGCTCCAGCGTGAAGGGAAACTCACCTACCCCGGTTAACCGAATACATTGCTCAATGGACTGACCGGGTGCTAGCGACAATTCGGCAGGCAATGCTTGGTTATGCCGAACGCCCCACTGGTAAATTGACACATCCATTTTGATACATGCACTGTTTAGTGCCCAGGAATATGTAGGAAAAACCAATGCAAGCAGTAAAAAAACACATCGCCAATGGAAGTTGGACTTTCTCAACACTAAACTCCTTCTTTCTAATTGGCGTTAAACACATATTGCGAGTAGCGCTTATTTTCCGTGTATCACTTTGTATTCTTCGTGTTTCACACCAAACAACCCAGCAATAGTTCCTGCTGCAGCGCAAAAACGAAAAAGCCCGTCTACAAGCTTTAGCTTGTTAAATGTAAATACGCCCACAATAACACTAATAATACCTCTTGCGACACGCACGCCTGACATTAGACAAACGCGAATGATGGCTTTTAGCAGTTGCTCTTCAAACAAATGGGAACGCGTGTAGCCAACACCCGAGCGAAACCCTCTGCGGCAAAACCACTTAATGGTGGCACGACTTTTCGGAAACTCTTCAATAACGGGGGCTTCTGTGTAAACACAAGACAGTCCAAGATGATTACAACGAAGCGCAAAATGATAGTCGCTCGCCCCGGTCATGGCGAACCGCGCGTCAAAACACGGGGTGGTTTTCTCAATGACACTTTTCGAAAGTAACAAGTTGTTTGTGTAAAACGCTTTGACTTGGTCACCTTCTGAATAGGGATTGTCACCGTAGATAAGATCAATAGCCCAGCTAGGAACATCATCTTCCCCTGTAGAAATGACCCGACTAGTAACAATATCTGCACCGTATTTATCGGTGGCATCTAATAAGCGTTGGATCCAGTCTGTATCTTTCGTCCACTCGTCATCATCAATAAACAAAAGAAAGTCGGCATCCGCTTCTTGAAACAACTCCACGCATTTATTTCGGGCAAACACAATACCTGCTTGCGGTTCAGTGTCGTAGTGCAGAGAAATTTGACTGTTCGAAACCGCTTTATTGAGCACGACTGACTTAGTTTCCTCATCAAGTGCGTTATCAACAACAAAAATTGTTACGCTAACGTCGCTGTTGACTTCTTGAATTATCAGACTGTCTAAAAGCCTTGAAAGCCAAGCGGGCCTTCTACATGTAATAACGCCTACCGCAACATGCTTCATTACCGCTTTCCTTTTAATAAATGTTCTAGTTTTTTAATAGGCCAGCTGCATTTCCACCAAAACGAGTGATAGGCATCCAAGAACAAGTGGCGATAAAACACTTCTTCTTTTTTGATACTGATACTGTGCTCTTTTAACACAGCAGACAACCCTTGCTGGTAGTCCTCGTATTTCTCTCTAAGGGCAACAATGGCTTGGTGATCGACGCTTTCTTTTGAAAGACTGATATATAGCTCGTTGGCTAGCTTCGACAAATAGGTGTCGGGCACCACTTGGCTCGTTTGATTTCTTAAATTTTTATCTACAAAGCCAAGCTTGTCTTGATCAATCTCCACCGATAAATCGACAAGTTCTGCAATACCCTTGGCGACCGTTTCAGGTGAAGATAATAAATTGTCGTATGACACTATCAACCTTGGAGCATCCAACGAATTAAAATACCCGAGAAACGTATAATTGAGCCAAAGCATAAGCGACTTTTCTAATGAGAAGTCGTCTCTCTTTTTTAGCGAGCCAGCGACTTCAAAAGGTGAACGAAGCATAAGGACAAAATTAACTTTCACAGATGGAAGACTTGCGAAAACATGGCGCCAAAACGGTAACAAAAGTGTCGTTCTCGGATCTTTCATTCCCCAAAGAGCATGACTACTGTAATCTGTGCTCAGCATTTTTTGTGCACTGTCTTTGTGGTCTTTCAACAGGTTTTCAGTGCTCGCCGCCTCTGTCGTCATTAAAGGGTCATCCCACGAAGACAGCTGTGCATCGAGCAGAAGATCATTGAGTTTTACAAGCTCTGAATTCTCAAAAAATCCTTTTTCGTTTACCCCTTTTTGCGCTGCGAAAAGCGACTTCCCCATAAAAATACCCAGTTCATCAAGTAAACCGGATAGCGCTGAAGTACCACTTCTATGCATACCAATGACAACTAACGCGTTACTTTGCATATCTATTTCGCTCGCTTTCTTATTTGTTTTATTTTCTTGAGAATTACTGGCACTGTAATTAGTGCAGCTGCACTGGCGAGTAACAACTCTAGATGCCATGGCTTAATTCGCCACGCAGAGAACAAACACTTAGCAACATTTGCTGTATCGTTCTGATAAAAAAAGTTATGCGCGTAGTGTTTGTAAATATTATACCGACCCAATTCACATAACTTCTTTTGCTGGCTGTCTAACCCTTCGGTATTTTCAATCATATCAATACACAAAAGGTCTGCTTCAAGCATTTTAGCTTCGTTGAGTGAGTAGTTTTCTCCATGAATAAAGTAAATGGCTAAAGGCTCTTTAACTACCGCAAGCTTCGCAATGCGTGCCACCTTCAGCCATAAGTGCCTATCATCAACACCATGGAGCTCTCGGCTTTCTTCCAAACCACCTACTTTTTTAATACAGCTTTTTCGGACCATCGCGGAACAGCACGATATAAAGTTCTCATTGAGCAGCGCTTCAAAACAGTCTCCAGAGTACTCTGGCGTCGTCTGTGTTAGTGTGCCGTGGGTATCAACATTTACCCAGCTATAAACCAACCCAACGTCGTCATCGTTGAACAGGGGGAGCTGTTTGCTCAACTTTTCTGGTAGCCATTGGTCATCTTGGTCGCAAAAGCCAATAAACCGACCATTAGCTTTATTAATTCCAAAATTTCTAGCCGACGCTACGCCACCGTTTTCTTTCTTATAATATTTGACTCGCTCATCACCTAAATACCGCTCAATTAATGCTGCTGAGCCATCTGAAGAGCCGTCATCAACCAAAATGAGTTCAAAATTGGTATAGGTTTGATTGAGAATACTCTCTATGGTTTTAGACAGCGTTTTCTCGCCGTTATAAACGGCAACGATGACACTTGCTTCAACTAAACTCACCTAGTGGTCCCTTCTTATTAGATTTTGAGGAGGATTATTATTAACTGGCACAGTGCGAATAAGCTAACAGCGCTTAACACCACTGCCTTTGTAACGTCTTTACCAGCCAGGGAAAGTGTGTCTTTTCCCACAAGGCGGGTACTTCTTATAAAACAGGCTGCAGACATAGCCGCGAAAATATAGAAGAACATAATGTAGCTTCTGCTAATAAAGAACGCAGTACTGCAATACCCCACCAAAGATATAACCAAATAGGTGGCCATTGCTATCTCTTGCTTTACCTGCTCACTGGGGTTTTCTAACTGTGTTTTAAGCTTTGTCACTTTTAATAGCATCATGAAGCACAGTAATAGAAAAGTCATCCATAGGACATACCCTAACACGCCGAGCTCTGCCATGATGGTTACAAAAGAGTTGTGCGCCACTTTAGGATGGTATTCTAAAAATCGTTCTTTTCCAAAACCAAACAACGGTCTATGACCTAGCATCTGAATACCTTCGTACCATGCAGTAAGACGCTGCATCGAACTTTCATCGTCTTTACTTATCGAACGGAATGACCCCATTGCAATAAGTAAAACAGGGACTGACAACCCTCCTAAAACAAGCGACTTTACCTTGCCAAACCGCAAATAGAAGAATGAGAACAAGACTGCCATAAAGCCCACTAAAGAGCCTCGACTTCCAGTCCAATAAATACCTAGGCAAAGTATGACAAGCGTAGCTATCCAAAGTAATTTTAGAACTTTGCTGCTAGTACTCGTCAAGAAGAAGACAACAATAGGAATATTCATAACCAAGAACATCCCCATATCGTTAGGATCGTTGAAAATACCAATGTACCTTGCTTGCATCATTTCAGAAGGCCCATCATTGCGATAAATCGCAGCTTCTGCCCAGCCTTGTCCAAAAGGATCGGTGACTTGTACATAGGCATGCTGTGTCATTACGAGGCATGCGGCAATGGTTATTATCAATATCGTCTTTTGACGAGCAAGCGTGCCTAGAAAACCTAAATACAGGATAAACGGGATGGTATTGGAGTTTATCCAATCGATGACTAAAGATAAGTCTGAGAAGTACCGGAATGCCCTAACTTCTGACATAAGCATGCCAAAAAACATTAACACAAGTATGGTGCATTGGGCATTCCATACTTTGGGTCTAAGCGCCACAATATAGATAAAGAAGGTGGCAATCAGTACCGTTCTAAGAATCGGAAACTGAATATTAAAGACGGGCCACTCGTGGGGGCGAATCAATACTAAGGCGGTGTATATGCAAAGAAAAATATACCCTAGTGTGGCGGGAGACTGCGTGTCTTGCTGTCCAAAGGCCTTTTTTGCCATAGGTTTATCTGACACGATTTATTCCCCACGCTTTTATCGTTTTTATTCGTTCTATCACGTTGTGCATCGCGTAATTCAACAGGCTGGTGTGAAGAGTAAACGACAACACCGCTTCACATGTCGACGTGAGTTGAGCCTTATATCCTTCTTGTTGCCCCGACGACATGAAATCGTAAATTTCTTTTCCTCGACTCACTGCTTCTAAAGCTTGCGCGTAATGAAGCAAAGTACCTGGTGACACATTAGGCTTAAATGATGTGTCATTTCCACTTTGATAAAAAACAATGGTGTTGCCGGATACAAAGCTATAATTAACAGCGATAATTCTATGTTCGAACCTCAAAAAATAAAGAGACAACGTGTTGTCTGCGAGACTGTTTTTTGCAAGCTCACGATGGAATTCGCAAAACGTCTTTTCCTTAAATATCGCGGGTTTCGCTTTATCAAGCCACCTTTTGCTATTTAGCTCAATCAACGCATTGAACACCTTTTCAAACTCATTGATATTGGTAACCCTTTCTATCGCCACTTCTGAACGAGATGCGGTATTGCGATACCGTCGTGTTCTTTTCTCTAACCTGTCTATCCCATCAGGTAAGTCGACGTAAAAGCGATACCTCTTTTCTTTGACCGTTTGATAACCCGAGAGAGTGCGAGACCATTGAAGCAACAGGGAGTGAGGAGAAAGATTGTTAAACTCTACACTGTGCACGCCATGTTTCTTTAGACTTTCGACAAACACGCTGTGAGGAATCACTTCCTCTTCGGAGGCTGACAAAAAGTCTTGTGCTTCACTGCAGGTTTCAATATGAGACGGCTCAGAACTACTAATATAAAAAGCTTTATGCTTGTTGGAAACGCTCACGTAAAGCGGCAAAATACTTGCGAGCTCTCCTTGCTTCCAATAGGTAAATATCAACAACTTTTCTATATACGTTGCGTAGTGCCTAGCCCACGTTTCAACCCAATTGTAACTATTGAAAAGGCCCTTAAAACGCGCGGTTTTCTCTAAACCTAACCAGCTCTCTTTACTAGCATGAACGTCATCTAGGCTAGTTAAAACCACTACACTCTGTGAAACTGTCACGGCACAACTCTTTCAATATCCGTTCGATTACACATTTTTCCACAATGAGTCATTCTCCATTGAATATTTGACGACGTATTTGCGCGCACTGCATTTTTCAAACGTGCTTTTTTGAGTTCAATCAATGACAAGTAAGTCCCAAAGTCAGTTCCGTAGCGATAGGCAATAGCGAACATGTCACCGTCTCTGTTTTTCGCGGTAACCGTGTTCCATTCGCCATTATTTGCAGCGCTGACTTTTTTAAACTCTTGTGGTACTGGGCTATTGAGGTAGTATGACGCTTTGTTGTCGAGCGACGTTCCATGAAAAAAGTACGTTGCCAAATATACATCGCCTTCCTGTTGTGTGCATAACAAGTCAGCATTGACAATGTTTGGCATAACAGGAAGCTGTTGTGTTTGACAGTTACTTTGGTTGTCGTATTGTCCACTCCAAACCGCACTTGCAGAAGATAGGACCAGCGCAATAAGACCCGTTGAAACAATAACGTTCACCTTCAAAGGTACTATTTTCTGGGTATTGCTAGCGGCAACACTACCAAGGCTTTCAGCCTCTTTATCTTCTAATTTACGACCTATGTAAAACTGAAATATGGCAACGGGAATGTAGATGTACCAGCCAAAATTATTGTGATCAGTCATAAGACTGCTTTGCATATCGGTTTCATGCCCAATCACGATAAGCGCAACAATACGCAGCCAGTTTGTAACCAATGCGCCAGCAAGAGAAATAGCACTAAATATCAATGCTGAGCGTATCGTTTTTAAATATAAAAAGACGTACAAACTGCTGATAGCAGCAGAAACGATGACGTACCTTAACCCACTACAGCCTTCAGCAATCTCAAAAATGCCGGCTGGGATGGTGACAAATTCATTCTCTACGTAAACAGGAATACTAGTTAGCCCCATAAGTGCTGTAACTACGTACACTGACAAGCTTTGCAATGGGACTGCCAACGACCCCCAAAAGGGAAAAATAAACACTAAAAACGCAAAGGGGAACAGCGTTGAGATGCTGAATCTAAAAATACAGAAGACAAGAGAGAGCAGCGTGCCTAGCGATGCAGCCCAATACAGTAAGCTGATCTGCGACCATGTGGCGAGTACCAGTCCAACACCACAAAATACCGCTACGCAGAGCCAGGGTAAACTGACGGCTGCGCGAAACACCACTCGGTTTTCTTGCTCAAGAATGTAGAAAAGGTAAAACACAATAAAGGGAACGAGGTAGGCGTGGGAATAGGTTCCGTCATCGAAACTATATTCCCAAAGCGATCCCATTATTGGATAGTTAGCTAGGCACCACGTTAGCGTGACACACACTAAGACCCAAAAATGTTTATGTACCCTCGATTCCATTGCGACTTCTCCCTGCAAACTTTACTAGCGCTATCTTCCCTTTCCGAACAAGACAACTTCCACTGTCCTAATAAGGATAAGAATATCCAACAGCAGACTTTGGTGCTTTACGTAATACAAATCGAACTTGAGCTTTTCCATCGAGTCTTCGACGCTAGCTCCATAGGGATAATTAAGCTGAGCCCATCCCGCTAGGCCTGGTTTCACATTGTGTCGCTGATTGTAATAAGGTACTTCTCTTACAAGCTGCTCGACAAATTGAGGGCGTTCAGGTCGAGGGCCAATGAAAGACATTTCACCTTTAAAAACGTTGAGCAACTGAGGAAGTTCGTCTACACGATATTTACGAATAAAATGCCCGATGCGCGTAACGCGGTCGTCGTTCTTACTTGCCCACTTAGCGCCATCTTTTTCAGCATCAGGACGCATACTTCTAAATTTGATGATATTGAAAAGCTGCCCATTTAATCCGACACGCTCTTGTTTATAAAACACCGACACGCCGGTACGCCGGCCGTCGTCTAAATAAATGATGATGGCGGTGGTGAGCATTATTGGCCACACAAAAAAGAAAATCATGAAGGCCAGAAGCGCATTAATAGAGTAATCCAGCGCATCCCTAAGATAGTTTTGACTTTGAAACCCGTTGGAGTAAATAACCCAGCTTGGATACATTAGGTTGACAACAATTTGACCAGTTTCACGTTCCATAAAGTCAAGTAGTTCGGTGACTTCAATCCCGCGAAGTCTGCAATCAAAAAGAACTTCTACAGGCAACGTTCCGCGGCGCTGATCACATGCAATGACAATCTCTTCAATATCATTATCAGCGATGAATTGCTGAAAGTTCTCGTCGACCTTAACGTGAATAATTTTCTCTTTGCGAATACCGTCTTCGCGATTATCACCCGGGATGGGGATGAAGCCGACCAATTCAAAACCGATGCGGTCGACATCACGTCGCATGCGCTTTTCTATAATAGATGCTCGTTCACCCGCACCAAGTACAACAATGCGTACTTTGCCAAGACCTAATAAACCAAGACGGTTGGTGAAGTACCTAAATACCACTAGCGTGATGATAATGACGCAAACCGAAGCAGGCAGGAAATAAGTGTCCATTAACAGGTCGTCGAACAAGGCACGACTTACGACTTCTACCAGAAAGTAGCTCAAGCCAACACTTACGAAGATACGACGAATAATTCCCCTAAAGGTTTCGCGCAATTTTGCTTCGTATAGTCCAACAGAAAGCGAACACAATAATATGGCTACTGTTAATAGCCCCGTATTGACCATGAGTTTTTCGATGGCAACCTGGGGAGAAAGCCCAATTTGCATCAATATAAAGTGGGTAATGTACCCCATGTAAGCAATAAGTATTGCTTCCGTTACTACCAATATATTTGAGCGTTTATTTTGATTTCGCTTGTTTACTGCCACCCCTGGCCTCCCAAAACTACTTCATATTCCCCATCATAAAGGGATTTATTCTAATAGACTAGAATTGTTGTTGGCATTATAGTGTCAATTCCCGTAGGGTAAACAAAAAGTAAGCTAAAATTTAACCATATGAGTGTAGGATGATCTCTTATGTACCGCTTTAAGTCGCTCAGTTTTATTGCCACCGCCGCATTCGTGGCTATTGCTGCAGGTTGCTCGAGTAATTCGTCGCTACCCCAAGCTACAACTCGCGCTTCACTTACAACCGATGTTAACGAATACCAGTATCTTATTGGGCCTGGAGACACGCTCACTATATTTGTTTGGCGTAACCCTGAAGTGTCCGGACAATTCGTCGTCCGACCAGATGGCAAAGTTACAACGTCACTGGTTGAAGATATCGATGTGGCTGGAAAAACCCCCTCTATGTTAGCGCGGGAAATTGAAGAGCAGCTTTCGACCTATATCAATAACCCTCGAGTTACGGTTAGTGTTAACAGCTTCTCTGGTCCGTTAAGTGAACAGGTTCGTGTAATCGGGGAAGCAACCAACCCAAGTGCTGTTAATTACACAGAACATATGACGTTGCTCGACTTAATGATAGCCGTAGGCGGCTTAACCGAGTTTGCCAACGGTAATGGTGCTAAGCTAGTACGCGTCATTGATGGCCAACAAAAGACCTACACACTAAATATCGACGATTTAATAAGAAGCGGCGACATTAAAGAGAACGTAGATATATTGCCGGGCGATATTGTTATCATCCCGGAAGCATGGTTTTAGTTCTACGCAGTTAACGGAACAATTTAATGCAGGATTTACAGCAAACCCTGATCCAATTCTTGGATTTGGTAAAAGGTATATGGATAAAAAAGCGCCATGTCATTATTATGTCATGGCTTCTTTGCCCTTTGGGCTTTTTGATGGTCGCCACTCTGCCTGACCAATACACGTCAAAAGCACAAGTATACGTAGATACACGCTCGGTACTTCAACCTTTGTTAAAAGGCTTAGCTATCCAAACTGACCCTGACTCAGAGGTTAGAATGATGGCTCGTACATTGCTTAGTCGCTCTAATGTGGAAACCATTGCAAGAGAGAGTGACCTAGACATCACTACCAATACCGCGGATGAATTCGAAGAACTCGTCACAAGACTCGCCTATGAGATTCAATTAAAGTCTACTGGTCGCGACAACATCTACAATATCACCTACGAGCACACCAATGCCGTGACTGCGCAACGCGTAGTTCAAGAAACGCTTGATCTGTTTGTAGAAGGCTCGTTAGGTAACAACCGCAGAGATACCGACAAGGCAGGTAGATTTCTCGAAGAGCAAATCGCTGACTATGAATCACGTTTGTCAGAATCAGAGCAGCGCCTTGCCAATTTCAAGCGACAGTACAACAATATACTCCCACTTTCAGGCACCTATTATTCACGGTTACAAACGCTCAACTCAAACCTTGAAGAAACGCGCCTCTCTATTCGTCAAACTACTGAGCAGGTTGACTCCCTAAAATCACAGATCAAAAGCCAAGTTGCCTCTACAAACCTTGGTGTGACTAACCAAGAAGAGAGCGTACTAAAGACGCGTTACGACGACCGCATCAAAAATCTTGAGGAAGAGCTTGATAGGTTGAAGTTGCGTTTTACTGACCAACATCCTGACGTTATTGAAACCCAGCAATTACTCGAGAGTTTAGAGGCATCTAGAAAAAAAGAGATAGATGCATTTTTAGCTTCTGTAGAAGATGACGGCCAAGGGCCTATGAACGAGCTCACACAAGAGATACGCCTCGAAATGAGTCGTCTGCAAAGTGAAATCGCATCATTGAAAGTAAAAGAAACAGACTTGCAGTCTAAAATTGTTGAGTTAGAGTCAAAGGTCGATCTCATTCCACAAATAGAGGCTGAATCTACTGCGCTTAATCGTGATTACGACATCATGAAGAAGAAATACGAGGAGCTACTTGCAAGACGCGAAGCTGCTGATTTATCACGTCGCGCTGAAGTTTCAGCTGAAGAGCTGCAATTTCGTATTATTGAGCCTCCCTTGGTACCCAATAAACCGTCTGGACCCCATCGTATAATTCTATACACCGCGGTGCTTTTCCTTGGCTTTGGCGCAGGTGTAGGGCTGGCATTTATTGTTAGTCAGTTGAGCCCTGTGTTAGTAAGGCCGAAACAACTTCTAAGGCTATCAGACTACCCAGTATGGGGAACCGTAAGCCATTTAGACCTTGCGCGGATAACTAAGAAAAACAACCGCCGATTACTGGTTTTTCTTGCCTCCTCAGGTGCAATAATAATGATGTATGGCGTACTCATTGCCGCTGAAATTTTGAATATCAATATTGCAGAGAGGTTCTTTTAAATGAAAAACACCATTGAGAAAGCTCTGCAACGTCAAAAAGCAGCGCAACAAGAAGCAGAGAAAAACGCAGTAGCTCAGAATACCTCAGGTCAAACTGAGGTAGCGAGCGAGACCGTTGATTCAGCATTAGTTACTCAAGCAGACGTAACACCACCTCAGGATACGGTGCCTGAGGAGAAGGGGCCTGCGAGTGAGCTGGCACCGTTCAAGCTTGACTTACAAGCGCTGAGCGACAAGGGACATATATCGGTTCTTGGTGAACGAAAGCAAATCAACGAAGAATACCGTGAAATTAAACGTAAACTTATTGCTAATTCATTTGGTGCTTTGTCGAAAACGTTAAACAACCCCAACATCATAATGGTAACCAGTAGCCGTCCGTCGGAAGGGAAAACATTTACGGCAACCAATTTAGCGCTGAGTATCGCAGCAGAGCAAGACAAGACAGTCCTGCTGGTGGACGCAGATGTACTCAAACCAAATGTTTTAAATACACTGGGCTTAGAACGCCGAAAGGGTTTAATGGAATACCTAACAGGCGAAGTCAAAGATGTCTCTGAGGTCTTGTACCCAACTAACATTGAAAAGCTAAAGATTATTCCCGCAGGTAAATCACATCACTTGTCTACTGAAATGCTTGCCAGTCAAAAAATGCATGAGACAGTGGATGAGTTTGCTAATCGATATCCTGACCGGATTGTAATTTTTGACACCCCCCCGCTCATTGGTATCAATGAAAGTGCCATTCTTGCTAATTTTGCAGGTCAGGCCGTTGTGGTAGTGGAAGAAGCAAAAACCAAAATTAACGACATCAAAATGTCAGTTGAGCGCTTAAATCCCGAGATGGCCATTGGATTCGTTGTGAATAAGTCGATACACCACGACACTGATGGAAGCGGATATTATGGATATTATTATGCCGAGAGAAAAGATTAAACGACCGACGCGGCACCACTTTACATCATGGGGAGTGCTAATGGGCACTTCTCTTTTTTGTAGTTCCTATGCGTATGCTGAATTAAGGATCACAGGCAAAGCAGAAGCAGAATACATCTTTCAAGACGTTCAATCTGAATCAGAAGGCAACCTATCGCTCAATACGTTTCAAGTGACACCTTCTATTAATGCCAGCCTAGACACCCGAACTTTCAGTGGATTCTGGTCAGGCTCACTGAGTCATTTAGAGCGGGATAAAGTCGACGACAGCCGAACTGACACCTTCGAAGAATACAGTTATGCCGCTACTTGGCAACCCTTTGAACGCTATGTCCAATTTGAAGCTCAGGGGGCACTGAGCTATCAAAATACGAATGCAAGTAACTACTTGGTAACCGACTTCCTAAACAGTTCTGATTTACTGTCAAAAACACGCTCAAATAGAATTTCTGCACTCGCTAACATTGATCAGGTTTCGCTTTTCAAAGCGCAGGGGGGCGTCGCATTTTCTGACGTGGCGTCAGAGCGCACGACTTTCAATGCTGGACAAGCGCTAAACAACGACACAATTGAGTTTTTTGGTGGTATATCCAATGGCAAAAACCCGCGCCGTATGCTTTGGGAAATAAGCGGCAGTTACATTGACACAGACCGCGCACAGGCAACCGACGGCGATTTCATTAGCCGAGCTTCAGATGGCTTTATCGACCTTTTGCTTGTTCAGAATATAGGGGTTAGATTTACGGCATCACATGAAGCCAATCAGCTATCTAATCGCAACGATACTTCAAGCAATACACGAGAGTTTAATTCATACGGGGTAGGTCTCTCCTATCGTCAAAGTCCAGACCGTTATATTGCGATTACTGCTAACACAAGTGACTCAGACTTAACCGAAGATGACAGCGAAAGGTTTGTCGGTGTAGATTTCAGTTGGGCACTCAGCACCCGTACTCAACTTTCTGGCTCGTATGGACGACGCTTTTACGGTGAAGCTGCCGCTTTTGATATTAGCTACAACTCAAAATACGTACGAACATCTTTGAACTACAGTGAAGACGTTACGAATACGTCAAGACTATTGGCAGATCCACAAAATTTAGGTGTATTTGTTTGTCCTAGTTCTAGTATATCTATCGCCGACTGCTTCCAACCCAACAGCTTAACTTACCAGCCAGATGCCAGTGAGCAGTTGGTACAGTTGACATCTCAGGTCTTGGAATTTGACGATAATATCATATTAAGAAAAAGCACTAACTTCCAAGCGGGTTACGATTTCTCTAGGGTAACCGTCGCTATAACCTATCGCTACGCAGAAGATGATTATTTGGACCTAGAGCAGCTCCGCCGTACATATTCATTTGGCAGTTCACTGGTTTACGAAATTGGCAGTTATACCAGTCTTAATGCCGAGCTCACCTATGCCAATGTCACTCAAATCGCCGCACAAGAAGCGTTAGACGGAGAATCTGATAACTGGCGCGCTAATATTGCGCTTCAGCGTCAGCTAGGCCGCTCTCTTACCGCAATAGCTGACCTAACGTATGTAGATCAGTCTGGTGATATAGACGCTGGGGTTGGGCTTTTTGGAAATAACTTCTCAGACCGAAGGGTCTCGTTATCAATTGTATATAGATATGAGTAAACACAGTTAAAAGCGCCTATAAAGGCGCTATTAACTCATTTTTTCGTTATTCTTTCTTGTCATCGCTTTTCAGGCGAACATATGTTTTAAACTTCTTTTTCATCAGTTTATCAACGTATTGAGTCATTTTTACTTTCTGTGAAATAGCATCGTCTAACGCATCCACTAGCTCCACCAACATATCAAGATAATACTTAGTATCTCTTACTACATTACCTTTGGGAGTCATTACTGTTTTGCTCTCGGGGCTGTCAGAAAACCCTATATGTTCCGTCACTTCTGCACCAGACACATCAGGCTCAAACATTTCAGACTTCACTTCCTCTATCACTTCATCCACAGCGTCAGCAGAGAACGTGTCTAACTCTTCTAGAAAGCCATACAGCATGACTCGGTCCATCAACGTATTAATTTTACGAGGAATTCCACGAGTAAACATGTGAATGCGCTCATGTGCTTCGTCACTAAACAGTTGAGAGCCATTCCACCCCGCATGATGCAGACGATATTCAATGTACTCTTTGCACTCTTCCAAGGTGAGTGGAGCAAGATGGCAAGATGCGACAATTCGCTGCCTGAACTGCTCCATGTTCGGCGCTTTAAGTATAGGCTGAAGCTCTTCCTGACCTAATAAAAAACTCTGTATAAGCGGTTTTCCATGTAGCTGAAAGTTACTTAACATACGAAGTTCTTCAATCGTCTCAAGCGGCAAATTCTGTGCTTCATCGACCAACAGCAGCGCGCGTCGTCCGGCTTTGTTTAGGTCATATAGAAAAATCTCTAATGCCTTCAAAATATCTGCCTTCGAACGACCTTCAGTCGCAATATCAAATTTGGCTGCGACCATTTTAACCAGCTCATCTGGAGATAATTTTGGCGTCACTATTTGTGCAGCGGCAATATCGTCTTCGATTTCTTCGAGCAGGCTATTGGCAATCGTGGTTTTACCGGTGCCAATCCCCCCGGTAATAACAATAAAGCCTTCTGCTTGAGAAAGACCATACTGCAAATATGACATTGCGCGTTTGTGCCATTTACTGGCAAAGAAAAAGGCTGGGTCTGGGGTTAACTGAAACGGTTTCGAGTTAAGTCCATAATAACTTTCGTACATGCAAAATTACCGTTGAATATCGTGTTTAAAAAGCGCGCAGCTATAGTACCCAACTACGCGCCTATATCGAAGTGTTAAATGTGCGCACAAGACACTTTTGCGCAGCTTAAAGCTTAGTGAGACTTGTTTTGAGTAATTCGCTCAATGATGCCAGTGGTAGACACACCATCTTCAAAGCCAAGCACTTTTACGTCACCGCCGTTGGCCAGCACTTCTTCGCCACCTGCGATATCTTCAATGTTGTAATCACCACCTTTTACCAATACATCAGGAAGCAGCCTTCCAATAAGTCGTTGTGGCGTGTCTTCATCAAATGGAACGACCCAGTCCACCGCACTTAACCCAGCCAAAACAGCCATGCGACGATTAACATTGTTAACGGGCCTGCCAGGCCCTTTAAGTGCTGTCACTGATGCATCTGTATTTACCGCTACAATTAGCCTGTCACCCAACTGAGCAGCCTCTTCAAGGTAGGAAACATGACCAGAGTGTAAAATATCAAAACACCCATTGGTCATCACCACGCGCTCACCGCGGGCCTGTGCTGCTTTAAGGGCTATAGCAAGCTGATCTTCGCTCATTACACCACCGTCTAAATGAACAGACTGTTCACCTAACGCAAGAGCAAGTTCGGTGTTTGATACCGTAGATGTGCCTAACTTACCTACTACAACGCTGGCAGCAAGATTCGCGAGTACGCACGCCGTTTGCAAAGGTAATTGACTGGCAATAGCCACCGCGAGTGTAGAAACAACAGTGTCACCAGCGCCGGTTACGTCATACACTTCTTTTGCCTTAGCAGGTAAATGGAATTCGGTATTATCCCCTTCAAATAACGTCATGCCATCTTCAGAGCGAGTAACCAATAGCGCCTCAATAGCCAAATCGCTTTTCAGTGCCGTTGCTTTTTCTACAAGGGCAATTTCATTTTCAACATTCCCTACAATGCCGCGTAACTCATCCATATTCGGCGTAATCACTGTAGCACCAGCATACTTTTGAAAGTTGCTGCCCTTAGGGTCTACCACGACACGCTTACCTTTTGCTCGTGCTCGCGCAATAAGGGTTTGAGGATTACTTAAACATCCTTTTGCATAATCACTCAGGATCACTACATCGGCATCTTCCAAGGCAGTATCGAACGCGCTTTCTAGTTCTTGCTTGCTAGCATCAGCAAAGCTCTTCTCAAAATCGAGCCGAAGCAACTGCTGATTGCGACTCATCACACGTAGTTTTGTAATAGTATCGAAACCGGGCGAAGCGAAGAACTGGCAGTTGATGTCATACGTTTGTAGGCGCTCTTTTAGTATTCGTGCATTTTCATCGTCTCCACACATGCCTAGTAAGGTGACATCGGCACCTAAAGTAGCCACATTGACCGCCACATTAGCCGCACCACCAGGACGGTCCTCAGCATTATTCACATTGACGACTGGAACCGGTGCTTCCGGAGAAATGCGGCCTGTACCGCCACTCCAATAGCGGTCTAACATCAAGTCGCCGACAATAAGCACTTTTGCTTTTGTAAAATCTGGTAATATCATGCGGAATAAATACTTTTAAGACATTGAGAACATTGGCACAGAGTATAACAGCCAACAAAGGCAATACCCACAACAGCGAGGCAATTAACCCCTGGTATGTTTATTTAATAGAAAACAGATTAGGTCAGCTATACACAGGGATTACCACTGACCCCTATCGCAGAATCGCCCAACACAGAGGGGAGTTAAAGGGAGGCGCAAAAGCGCTGAAAGGAAAAGCGCCGTTAACGTTTCGGGCTATCTTCGCCGCTAAGAACAAATCTCATGCGGCAAAATTAGAAGTTTTCGTTAAGCGTTTAAGCCGCGCCCAAAAAGACAAGGTCATTAAAGATGGATTGTTAAATGACCTTACCTGTATTCGCTCTCGCTTCATAGACAAGTAACTTAACCACCCAATATGGCATTGATGATCATTGCATTACCAAGGCTTAATGCAAAACCAAGGGATGCAACGCCAACATTGTGCTGCTGGTCAACTTCTGTACGATAGTTCATACCAAACATGATAATCTGTTTGCTTATCAGCACTAAAATGTGCAGCGTAATGGCCATACAAACGCTAACAATCAGCCATCCGGTGATATTGCTGACATAGCCAGAAGGGGAATACATTAATAGGTTTTTTGCTGCAGAAACAATCATTGCAGTGCCAAGTAGATTTCCAGCATGTTCTATAGCAAGCGCCAAATGCCCCTTCTCCAAAGCGCCCTGAAAAGCGTCGTTTTGATTATTTTTAGCGTACCTAAACTCTAAAATACGCGTCATAACCAGCAACATAGTCAACACCACAGAAAACCCCGTTACAATAGCAATCATTGCATTCATATCGCTACCATCTACCCACAACATAATATTGCGAAGTACAATGGCACTTGCAACGAGACTTGCAGCATCGACCAACGCAATACTTACACTGCGTTGTGCAATCATTTCATGCGTATCTACTTGGTTAAGCACGAGTTTGTCGTGAGCAAAGCGGCCCAGTTTCACCAGTAAAATACCTGCTGCGCCAAATGTAACCATTCCTATTGCGGCTTCTTGATAGCCCACCCCCACGTGGCGCCCCACAACAGAACTTAAGACGATACAAAGCGACAACATGCTGCCAGCAATGCTAATTCCAAAAGCAAAGTTGTCTTTTACGCCAAGCTCTTCGGTGACTGAATATTTGCGAAGTGCCCCAGTGAGCCACTTCATAATCATCAACAATACTAGTGCAATCCCCACATCCATTGCCAAATAAACCAACAATTCTTCCGACAGAGGTACTAGTTTTACTAAAGCTTCCACGTTATCTTTGCTCCCTGAACCGTGTAGGTTCATGTGTAATCATTGAAGGGTTTATCCTTCGATGGGCTACTGTTAAGTGATAAGCGAGTATTATGCCAATAGAGAACGCAAATAGCATGACAAACGTAGAAAACGCCGAGAAGTTATGGCAGCAATTGTTGTCAGTATCCAGCGAAAATGCCCTCATTAATGAGGCAACGCTAGCCCAACATAAAGATACGCTGCAGCGCGTGATTTCTCGCTCTCACTTTGTAGCCAACACGTTGATTACACACCCTGCGTGGCTAACCCGCATTATTCAGTCTCCCCCACTTAACGATCACCATGCATTCTATAACGCACATTTGTCGGAGCAGCTAAGCGCGATAGAAAATGAGGACCAGCTGCTGGCCGCACTGCGTCAATTCAGAAACAAAGAGATGGCGTGTATAACGTTAAATGACGTGTTAAACCGACAGTCAGTCGAAGCCTCATTAAAACAAGTTTCAGCGCTTGCCGATGTTTTGATATGCGGCGCCTATGAATGGCTCTATGAAAGCTTATCGACGCGCTATGGCACGCCTCGTTCTCAATCTGGAAATATGCATATGTATATCCTAGGCATGGGAAAATTAGGAGGACGAGAGCTTAACTTCTCGTCTGATATCGACCTCATATTTGCTTATCCTGAGAAAGGAGAAACGCAAGGCGGTCGCAAGTCGATTGAGCACCAGCAGTTTTTTACTAAAGTAGCGCAAAAACTGATACAAGCACTCAATAAAATAACCAATGATGGCCAAGTCTATCGCGTTGATATGCGGTTACGCCCTTTCGGTGATTCTGGCCCTCTTGTTATGCACTTTGCCGCGCTTGAGGACTATTACCAAGACCAAGGCAGACACTGGGAGCGTTTTGCCATGGTGAAGGCGCGAATAGTCAATGACGACGACTCACCTGATACTCGTTGGTTGAAAGGTATTCTTCACCCCTTTACTTTTCGACGTTATTTGGATTTCACGACACTCGATGCCCTGCGCAATATGAAAAAACTTATTGCTACTGAAATTCGCCGCCGTCGACTTAGCGACAATATAAAACTGGGGGCTGGGGGGATTCGTGAAGTAGAGTTTTTCGCACAGAGTTTTCAGTTAATTCATGGAGGAAGAGAACCGTCACTACAAAGTAAGTCATTGCTTACTACTCTTTCAGCGCTTTCTGAACTTGGCATTGTAGAGAATTACGTTACCAACACGCTAAAAAACGATTATTTATTTTTGCGCAAAATAGAGCACACGCTACAACAATATAACGACGAACAAACTCAAACCTTGCCTGCCACAGAGACGCAACAACAGGCGTTAATTGATGTGCTCGGTTTTACAAGCTATGCCGCTTTTTACCAAGAATTAGAAGCCTCCATGTCGCGGATTCACAGCCATTTTAATGAACTGGTAGAAGAGTCACATGAATCTCATGACGAAGAGGACGAGTTATTTTCAGCTTGTCGAGATGCGTGGAGGCTGTCTCTGCAAGAAGAGGAGTTTATTGATGCATTTAATGAATACCTCTCGAAAACTGACATCGCAGGTATTTTTGCTGTATTGGGTGATTTCAAAGAAAAGCAGCGCAACTATCGTATAGGACAAAAAGGCGAAGACACATTAGGTAAGCTGTTACCTGAAATACTGTATGTACTGGTTGTACAGCACCCTAATAACTCTATACAGGTATTAAAGCGTATTCTTGGGGTTATCGAGTCGATCACCGGCAGAACAACCTATTTGGATTTGCTGCTAGAGAATCCTGACGTATTAAAGCAGCTGGTCAGGTTGTGCGAACGCAGTGAATGGATAGCACAAGAGATCAAGCGCTTTCCGCTGTTACTCGACGAACTACTTACGCCATTGTATTTGGGACAACAGAATACCGATATCGTCACCAGTAAACAGGAGTATGAACAAGAGCTTAGAGAAACGATGCTTCGCGTTGAGCAAGATGATGTAGAAATGCTCATGGATGCATGGCGACAATTCAAACTCTGCCAACAATTGCGTATTGCGGCAAGCGATATCAGTGACTCTTTGCCCATTAATAATGTAAGCGACAAATTAACAGTGCTCGCCGAAGTCATTATGAATAGCGTAGTCAATGCGGCATGGGTACAAATACAGGCTCGCTATGGCGTTCCCAGTCACCTGGAAAGCACAAGCGAGGCAACAAGCAGTGACCTTCGAAAAGGGTTTGCTGTCGTTGGGTATGGCAAACTTGGCGGGTATGAGCTTGGTTACGGGTCAGATCTCGATTTAGTGTTTCTTCACAACGCCCCACGTGGCAGCACAACAAATGGCAAAAAATCGATTGAATCGCAGCAGTTTTACATTAAGTTAGCGCAACGTATTATGCATTTGTTAAACACCAAGACACTATTTGGCCAGCTCTACGAGACAGATTTAAGACTACGCCCTTCTGGAAACGCCGGCTTACTATGCTGCCATATAGCGGGCTTTGAGAAATACCAAAAAGAGGAAGCATGGACGTGGGAACACCAAGCCTTGGTGAGAGCGCGGGCGATATGTGGCGATAGTGACTTGTTACAAGATTTTGACCGCGTCAGACTGGCAATATTGAGTCAAGTAAGAGACAAACAGAAACTTGCTGAAGACGTGTGCAAGATGCGTATTAAGATGCGAGAACACTTACTCTTTGATAAAGACGACAAAGTCGACTTAAAGCAATGCGCGGGCGGGATCACTGACATTGAATTTATGGCGCAATACTGGGTGCTTGCCTATTCGAATCAACGTCAAAGTCTTGCTGCATACACAGATAACTTACGTATTTTCGACGCTGTAGCGGCTGGAGGATTGGTTGACTCACACACTGCGAAGAAACTTCAAAAAGCGTATCTTGCACTGCGTGAACAATATCATCACCTAACGTTAGCGGATACAAAATTCGCAGACCAAACTGAGGAATTGGAAAACATCAGAGCGAAAGTAACCACTTACTATGATGCATTATTTGGTGAATGCGCCACATAAAGGCTGGCGCATAGAGGTTCTTCGGCTATCTCACCGTTTGGCAGTTTTCAGTCAAAAACTCTGTTTCTGTTGCAGTTACGATGAGCGAGCGCTGGTTTGGACACATATACACTCTTACTTTGCCCTCGAAATTACTGTCAATGGCGTTAGCAATGTTGGCCAGCGACCCTGCAACTGTATTTTCTAGCTGAAATTGATACTTGATTACGAAATCTTGCTCGAGATTCCAAATCACCTGCATACCTTCCGCCTGCGCGTACTGAGAGATGACCTCTCGCAACGTACTCCCCTCTTTGAAGCTGCGATACCTGTGCTCACCTGTCCAACTGTCGGCAACGGGTCGAGTTTGGCTCGACATATTTGCTAGCTTGCTGTCGAGTTCAGGATCTACGCCTTCAATATCGAGCACAAAATCGCCCTGTTCTTCCTCTTCAGGTGTCGTGGAAGAACTTAAGTAGTCGCGATAGAAATTCCCCAAACCACTGGCAACACTTTTTTCTTCTACTTGCGACTCTGGTACGGGCGCTGATTCCTGGTTTTGCAGCACATAAATTAGCACGCCCGCAATCAAAACAAGTGCAATCGCAAGACCCACTTGTTTAGCCCAGAAAGACGAACTTGAATAACCCGTTTGTGCCATAGTCCTTTTTTACCTACTGCAAAAATAATGTGATAAGTGAATTGAAAATCAGTCAGCAGCCAAAAAGACTGCCTATCTTTCTTTTGCAAAGTGTAGCTGAATTACCTATACCCGCCCATTAGCCAATTTATCTAAATTAAATCTCGATTGCACTGCTATTTGCCAAAGGCTAATCGTAAAGTGATGCTGGATTCGATTCGGGACGTGTCTTAAAACGCTTGTGCATCCACAAATAACTTTCTGGCTGCTCTTTGACCGCAGTATCAATATGTTCGTTAAGCAGCGTTAGTGCAGCGTCGTCTTCCATTTCACCCAGTCCATTTAAGGCCGGATAAAATTTCAGCTTGTAGCCGCGTGCAGTATATTGAGACGCAATAAGAATAGGTTCGCAATCGCTTCTGCGAATAAACATAAGTGTTGCGGTGGTTGTAGCGGTATCTTTTACACCGCCAAAAGGAACAAAAATGCTCTGCTTAGGGCCGTAGTCTTGATCAGGCAAGTACAAACACAGCTCCTTATCTTCAAGTGCTGCTAACAGTGCTTTTGCGTTTCGTTTATCAATCATATATTTGTTAGAGCGATTGCGACCATGATATTGAAGATAATCAACCAAGGGGTTGTTGTGCTTTCTATAAAAGGCGATGCTCGGGTGAAAAAAGCCGATACCACGGCAAGCAAACTCTAGGTTCATGTTGTGCAACGCCATTCCAAACACCCCTTTGCCTTTGGCAAAAGCCGCTTGCACATGTTCAGCACCTTCTATTTCGAAAGCGCGCTTAATGCGCCATGAAGGCCACCACCACCCCATCGCCGTTTCAAATAAGGCCATTCCCGTTCTGCGAATATTTTCTTTGAATAGCGCTTCGACTTCTTTCTCGCTTAACGAGGGATTCCAAAGTGCAATGTTTTTTCGCGCTACTCTTGCCCGCTTTGGCACAATTAACGCAATCAAGCGCCCCGTTCCTGCACCAATAGCACGTATTATCGGCAAAGGCAGCCAGGTAATTAAATACAAAATAAATACGCCAAACCATACAGGCCAAAATTTAGGGCCAAGGAAGGCTAATTTGAATGTGGGAGCTTTTATTGCCGCAGCCAATGTGGATTTCCTTATGATTTTTACGCGCTGTATTGTATCAGAAGGAGGTTTGAGGGGCTATTCAATGAGCGGGGCCGTTAATGAAGTAACTTCACTAAGTGCATGTAAACCATATAGACATCGCTAGATGGTTTACACCACTGTGTGTGACACTATTTAACAATAGAAAGAAAGCACTAATAGGTCTTATCTATTTGCTTTAGTTTCTTTTCGAACGACTCATATTGGTCTCGAGTATCGTAATCAAAGTGATACTGATTGTGGAAACCAAACCGTAACTTCACATTGGCATCCTCGATATAAAGCGTATATCCATCGTGATCGGTAAACGCAATAATACCCATCAGTTGATACTGATCATTCTCTTTATCGCCGTGCTGGCGTATTTTGTCGAACACTTGAAGAAGAAACTTACTGTCGAGTTCGTTTTTCATTATACAACCTACATAAGAACGTTTCGTATTCTTACTGCCAGCAAGACACTTTGGATTGAAATCAGTTAAAGTTGTAGCGAAAACCAAGATTAATCATGTTTGTCGAAAAACTATCTTCGCCCGTCATATGGACATACTCAAGCCTTACCAATGATTTTAGCGATACATAATAATCAAAACCAAGCCCCACAAGCCCTGCTGCGATACCATCGTCAGTCGCGCATCTTGAAGCAAGGCCTTCAACCAAACATTCGGTTTCAGATGCAATATCCACTCGCGCTACACCAAGTTTGTAAAACAACTCACCGGATCCTCCACTCGCCTTTCCTAGCATTGCAAGATACAGAGCGTCACCTTCGGCATCTACGCCATTCTCAGAATAATCAAAAAGATTTAAGTAACCCAACTCAGCATACCATTGCTGATGAACTTGCTTGCCAAACGCTAAACCATACGTTAAAGCTTTATCACTGGCGCTTGTTGCGTCAAAGTCATTATACCCTACAGTGGCAACGCCATAATTTTTTGGTGCGCCCTGAGCTTGAGAAAGCCCAAAGGCCAAAACACCTAGTATCCATAAGAACTGCTTCATTTATTCCTTTATCCCAACGTTTGTCTTAAAAATAGTACTCTAATGAGAATTGCAAATGATCATCTCTTCGTAAAAAGAAGAAAGGATCTTCCTCGTCATCCGATGAAAAGAAATATCCATCGAGTTTCCATCGCCAGTTTGCTGACAACCTGCTACTTGCCTCAATGAAGGCAGAGTATGTTGCGGTTTCTTCAAGGTCTTGAACATAACCAAAAAGTATTTCTGTTCCCGCAATATCATTGGTTATGACTCGAAGACCTAACATTAGATCGTTTTGACCAATCGCAAAAAAATTATCGTCCCGTTCATCGTACTGATATTCCGCCAAATAGCCCAAACCATAGCGACTGCCTAACACGCCTTCTTGGGTGTATTCGAATCCAGTTACGAGCGCAGCAAAATCTTCCGACTGGCCTTGGCGATAGATGCTTTCTAACTTAAGTAGCCATGCTCCGCTTACCTTTAAAAGGTCAACACCAAATTGGTCAATCTGTGCATAGAACGGATTAATCGTAACCTCGCCATCGGCGGTTACTGTAGTTACGAGCTCTGGCTCTCTCGTTGTACCAGAAAAATACGACACGCCCACTTCCCAATCTTCAATAGAAGACTGCCAGCGCAATGCGTAGTCTATATTGCTTTGCTCGTCTGACGATTCATAGATGGCATCACTGATGGCAAGAGGCGGTCTAAGGCGTCCTTCAGTGCTTTGGAACGTGCGTTCTCTGAAATAGGGAAGAACATAAACAGAAAAATTACCATACTCCGAAAAGTACGACAGGTTAACCATTGGCTGACCTAACTTTGCTTCGCCATCTACCGATTCAACGGCATCGGTTTGGTTGATAACATCGACAAGGTGTAGCGACTCTGTCTGGCCCCAAAAAACTTTACCAACGCCAATTTTCGCTTCCCAATTATCTTGATAATGCGACCATTGCAGCTCTCTAATATCACCGTGGGTTCGTTCACTATCGTGTTCGTCAACGCGATAAAAAGGTTTAAATGTGAGCGTATCTTGCCCATCATTAAATTCACTATAAAGCTCGGGTGAAACAAAGAACGAGCTATAGGTGCGTTCTTGCTCCGGGTACAACGCATCTTGTAAATAGTAACGCAGGTCAATGCCTGTAGAGCCCGTGATTTCAACAGCACTTGCTGACTGTGCAAATACCATTGAAAGTGCTAGAGCGACTGACTTTTTTATCATCTAACTCTCTTTAAACTGTTTTTATCGAAATCATTATCGGTTAAGTCTGTATCAAATGTCATTTCTTCTGTCAGAAGATATGTCGACTTTCGCGTTTGAACATTGCGCATAAAACTCTTCATAGGGCGCCAAAACTTATCTTTGTAAAGCTCGTAATCAGATAGCTGTAAAATTTTCAACAACGCGCCTTTTTGGTCATAAAACTCTATTTTCTGAACCCGGTAATGCGACTTATCTATCCATACTTTTTGATAGGAATAACCGGAGAATTCATATTCTGGGACTTGTTTTAACACAAAACACAATTCTTTATTCACCTCTTCTTCACCTAAAAAGGCGTAAGAGAATTTCTCTACTTCATAAGATGTCATATCCTCAAAAGCAAATTCGCTACCAACAAATGGGCCGCTTTTACTTTTTGAAGAAATGCGCTTCACTCGCTTTAATGCAGGAAGGTAAATCCATTGTTCATCTGCCTCAAGCGCGTGGGAAAAGCTTAAAAATGCTGTACCTTTTACGTCTCGAGGTGATTCAAAAATAGTAAGCGCTTTGTCTCCATCGCCCTCAACTTCAAGTGATTTGACTTTGAGTGCTCGGGTTGCCGTTTGGCCCTGCGCGTTTTTCAAAACCATACTAACTTTGGCTTCGTTGGTTCCCCAACCAAGATCCCTCGCTTTGCGTTCTTTTGCGATAGCTATGGCCTTGTCGTCACCCTTTACTTCTGCTGAGATACCCAAGTTCGACAACAAGCAACCAACTATAAACACAAGAAGGTAAGTTAATTTCTTCATATTAAGCCCCCTTTTGGACTGTTTTCGAATCGCCAAGCCACGCTAACAGCGCTGGCAAGAAGATAAAGTCAACAAGTAACGCTGCGACGATGATAATAATAGTTAGCATGCCCATGTGAGCGTTTAATACAAAACTAGACGATGCTAGCACAGCAAAACCAATGGCAAGTACACAAGTGGTAGTGGTCAGCGCCATACCTACTGTATCAAACGCATACGTGACACTTTCTTTGGCCGATAAATTATTAGACTTGGCTACTTGATACTTTGTTAAAAAATGCACCGTATCATCAACAATAATCCCCATTGTCATACTGATAACAACCGATAACGCCATATTGATTTCACCGGATATTATACCCCATACGCCAAACCCAATGGCTGCAGGCAAAAGGTTAGTAACCAGACTAATGCCGCCAAGCTTTATCGACCCAAGCGCAAATAATATGAGTATAGATATGAGCACCAACGCCAACACGCTACCCCATACCATATTTTTCATATTTCTCTCGCCTATATGCGCAAACATAAGAGGCGGACTAGCAGCTTCAATACGATAATCACTGTTTCGCGAGGAAAAATACTCCTTCGCTTCTCTTTCCAACGCAGTGATATCGCGGCTCCCTAGGTTTTCTATAACTGCGATGACACGAAGGGCTGACTTGTCGATATCAATCTGGTTACCAAGATCCAAACCAAAGGGTAACGACATTTCGTACAACAACAAATACTGCGATGCTAATTCGCCGTTGGTAGGAATGACCTCAAAATCAGCGTTGTCACCGTTCATATTTCGGTTTAGGCGTTTAAGTGTATCGGTAAATGTTAAAACATGGTTGACCTCATCGCGCTGGCGCAACCACGTGGCAAACACTTCTATTTCTTCTAAAAAGTTGGGTTCGGTAATACCGTACGGCGTATCCGTGTAAATCACAAAATCAATATTAGACATACCGCCTAACTTTTCTTCATTAACCTCAACGGCTTGCCTGAAGGTGCTGCGTTGATCAAAGTACTTCACGGCAACATCGTTTAATACATTATTGCTAGCAAATAAACTTATGCCGGCAATGATGATTAGTGAGGCAGATAACAGTATTTTATGGTGGAGGTTGACAATCTCAGCCCAGCGTTTAAACAGCGAGTTTTTGAGCGCAGCCTTGGGTTTCATTGGGCGAAGAGTGAGTAAAGCTGGCAACATGGTCAATGAAAGAACGCAAGCCAACATAACACCTAGTGCGGTCATGTTGCCTAAATGAGAGAGCACGGGTACCGCTGAAAAATTCAGCATAATAAAACCAATCGCCGTAGTAATGCTGGTTATTAAAATGGGTTTGGTGTTTACGTCAATACTTTTTTGTATAGCGTCTTTGTTGACAAGCCCTTGGCTTAAATAATACTTAACGCCCACAATGATATGAATGCAATCGGCGACCGCAAGCGTTGTTATCATCGTTGGAGCATTCACAGTTGCAGTGCTCAAATAAACACCAAACCACCCTGTCACACCCACCGTTATCGCGACTGAGACAATAACAACAAGCAAGGTAAAAACCGCAGCCCACAGTGACTTCACAATCAACATGATGGCGATGAATATGAGCAAGAACATCAAAGGAATTAGCGTTTCGGCGTCTTGCTGAGCAGCAACAGCAAAGGCATCGTTCATTACTACCATGCCAGTGAGGTAAATTTTATGACCGGGATATCGGGCTTCAAAATCCCGCTTCATTTCTTTGGCCGCTGCAGCGATTTCTATTACCTGCTGGGTCTGGTCGCCATCAGGAAGCTGTATAGTAGTATCAATGACCGTTACATCTGCCGTTCTAGAAATAAGGCGCCCATAGAGTTCCGGGCTCTTTGTTAGCACCTCGCCAATATAACGGATAGACTCACTATCTAATGCGTTATTTGTAATCAAATCCTCCACCACCAAGTCGCCATCTTCGTCGTAGGTATTTTGAAAATTTGATATGGACTCTACCCGTGTGGAAAGCGGCAGCTGCCATGCTTGTTCGGTGAGCGCTACAACCAACTCTAATGTTGTGGACTTAAGCACCGTTGCGTCATCTGGCACCACCATAAAAGCGACATTTTCGCTCTTGTTGAATATGTTTTGCATTTCTTCGAAAGCCAAACGCTGAGGATCGTCTGGTTCAAAAAATACTTTGTAATCGCCGCGAAAATACAAGTTTTGTGCACCTATCATCGCCACAACCGTGACGATAAATACAAGCACAATTGAAATAATAGGCGATGTTATAGCGAATGGTGGGCGGTTTGATTTGTGAGTCATCACAACGTCCTTTGTCTTGTATAAGGAAATTCTACATTCAAAACAGTAATTAACATAACCCACACAGCGATTTAATCATCAAAAATCTCAGAATGTGGCTGTATTGCGCCAAAAACGAAAGAGTAACAGAAACCCTAACTCCATGTTTTATCTATACATTAACTGATATTAACCTTCTTTTTCGCGATTTTTTTTGATCTTTTGTGAATTTGTTGTAGTATTTATAAACATAACTGGTCAGATGAGCGGATGAGTGA